>JAIPGE010000006.1 GCA_021736285.1 Candidatus Izemoplasma sp. | reverse complement strand
CTCACGATATTATTTTTGATACAATGATTGGTGACACATGTAAAGCTTATGAACCAACCAGTGAACTTGATGTAGAAGCCGGCATTAAATTATTAAAAGATCATCACTGTCAAGTTGTTTTGGCGCACCCAACACTACTAAAACCCCATATTAAGGAAAAAGTGTTAGCATATAATTATGATGGCATCGAGGCAAGATATTATCGCAACCAAGAAGGCGAAGAAGAACAGTTTAGACAACTGGCTAAAAAACGCGACATGTTTATAACTGGCGGGAGTGATTATCATGGTATTGAAGGCGATACAAACCATGGTTCAATAGGTGAGGTTACCATCAACGGGAAAGATTTAGATATCGTCTTGAAAAAATTACAAATTGATGGCTAATTGTTTAAAATTTGTGTATAATATAAGTACAAAAGGATGTGAATATTATGATGGAAAGCAGAGAAGTAAGAGAGACTTTAAGGTATAAGGACCGTGGTATTATTGAATATGTTATTATGGAAGGCTTTGATGGTGCGGGAGACTGTTTAACGTTAAATTATAAAGATGATGAAAAACATTACTCGTGGGAATACCATTTCAAAAATGATGGAAAAAGCCCTTTAGAACACATCAAAGATATTAGTTATGAAACCTTAAAAGCAGGATTTGTTGATAATCTTTATGAGCATGGATATAATCCTCATCGAGGAGAATATAAACTGTTAAAAGAATCAATCGTAATTTTTGTTAGTCACAAAGAATATATTGTCGATATATGCAAAATGAATGGATTATGTTAAAAAAATCAGCCAATGGCTGATTTTTTTTAAACTCCACTTTTTCCGTAATTTGATAATACTCGTGCACTCGGATCAGTAACATGACATCCAACCCATTGTTTGTTTGGCATCCAATATTCTGTGATAAGATGCCCTTGGTTTGGATAGTGTTTCTCAAATAATTCGCGATATAATAACGCTTCTTTTGAAGGTGGTATTGGATCGAACAGTGTTTGTTTTTTTAAAAATTCTTGATCAGTGTATAAGTTGTTCGCATACCGTTTTAATTCATCGACAAGACTATGCCCTACCGCATCAGAAAATGCTGCTTTATCACGATATAAAATGTTATGTGGTAAATAATCATGCGCAAATGATTTTCGTAACAAAAACTTACCAGTCTTGTACTTATTCATTTTAAATAATGGATTGATTCTTAGGACATAAGAAGCAAAGTCAGCGTCACCAAAGGGGACTCTGGCTTCAAGTGAATGTGCCGATAGACAACGGTCGGCGCGTAAGACATCATACATGTATAATTCTTTAACACGCTTTATGCTTTCTTCTTGAAACGCTTCTTTATTAGGGGCAAAATCAGTATACTTGTAACCAAATAATTCATCACTAACTTCACCTGTTAGTAGCGCTTTTATATCTGTGTTTTGATGAATGTATTTAGCGAGTAAATACATCCCAATACTAGCACGTATTGTGGTTATATCATAACTTTCAATCGCATAAATAACATCATCAAGTGCACCAATGACATCATGTTTTGTAATACGAACTTCGGTGTGATCCGTATTTAAATGTTGCGCAACTTCTTTGGCATATTTTAAATCAATTGGGTCAGTCTCCATGCCAATACTAAATGTTTGTATCGGATGAGAACTATGCTTTTGTGCAATTGCGCAAACAAGGGATGAATCAAGTCCACCACTTAAGAGAAACCCAAGTGGTGCATCACTGCGTAAGCGTTTTGTAACCGCATATACCAATTTGTCATGAATATTATGGGTAATGTCATGAAAAAAATGGGTGTGAAAATGATTGATTTTGGTTAAGTCACTGTATTCTATAAACCGTCCATTTATATAATAAAACCCTGGTGGAAAAGGATAAACTTTGTTGACATGGGGCTTTAATGCTTTAACTTCACTTGCAAACATAATCTTTTTATCTGTCTGATGGTAACCATAAAATAATGGACGGATCCCAATTGGATCTCTTGCGGCTAGCAATAGATCTTTTTCACTGTCATACATCACAATTGCAAATTCACCATCTAAATAACTAAAAATATCAAATCCAAGAGAGTCATACAGCGGCAATAATATTTCACAATCAGAGTTAGATTGGAAAGCATAAGATGATAATTCTTGTTTTAATTGTGGATAGTTATAAATTTCAGCATTCGCAACTAAAACTTTATTATTATAGACAAACGGTTGATTTCCATAATCAGTTAATCCCATAATCGCAAGTCTTGTAAATCCAAAATGATATGTATTTTGACTGATGATTTGATGTGTGTCAGGCCCTCTTGTGAGTAAAGGTGCTAAATCATCTTTTGTTAACGGTGTTGTTGATGTGCTAACTAATATACCGCACATGGTATCACTCCTCTTTTATATTTAAAAAGTCCGTCCTAATTAAGACGGACTTTATCCGTAATACTACCCATATTGTACCGCTGTGTTTTATGCCCTAATCCAGTGTTTATGCACTTAAGTAAGCTGCTTTAACTTTGTCATTATTGAGAAGTTCTTTAGACAATCCAGACAATGTAATCTGACCTGTTTCAAGAACATAGGCTTTGTCTGATATTTGTAGTGCCTGGTTGGCGTTTTGTTCAACCAATAATATTGTTGTGCCACTTTGATTAATTTCTTGAATAATATTGAATATTTCTTTGACTAAAATTGGGGCAAGACCCATTGATGGTTCATCTAGTAATAGAATTTTTGGATGATTCATCAATGCGCGTCCAATGGCAAGCATTTGTTGTTCACCACCAGAAAGTGTTCCAGCAACTTGATGTTTGCGTTCCTCTAATCGGGGAAACCGGACAAACACTTTTTGTAAGTCTTGTTTGATAGCTACTTTGTCATTGCGGTAATAGGCTCCCATTTCAAGATTTTCCAAAACCGTTAAGCCCGGAAAAACATGTCGACCTTCAGGGACATGCGATACCCCTATCCGAACAACTTCATGGGGCTTGTATTGACTGAGCGACTTGTCTAAAAAAGTAATATCGCCATCACTTTTATCAATCAGTTGGGATATGGCCTTTAAAATTGTTGTTTTGCCAGCCCCATTTGATCCGATTAAAGTGACAATATCACCTTCATTAACTTCAAAATTAACGCCTTTTATGGCATGTATCACACCATAATGTACATGTAAGTTCGTTACTTTTAACATTTTATTCACCTAAATATGCCTTTATTACGTTTTTGTTTTCACGAATCGCTTTTGGTTGGCCTTTGGCAATGATTTTGCCATAGTCAATAACAACGATCCGTTCACAAATTCCCATCACGAGTTTCATATCGTGTTCAATCAATAAAATTGATACATTAAATTGATTTTTAATCAATTTAATCGTTGCCATCAATTCTTCAGTTTCTTGGGGATTCATACCTGCGGCTGGCTCATCGAGTAATAGAATTTGCGGGTTGGTTGCGAGCGCGCGTGCGATTTCTAGTTTACGTTGTTTACCATACGGTAAATTCTTTGCAAGATGCTGTTCAAATTCAAGCAAATCAAATACTTCTAACAATTCTCTTGCAATTTCATTGGCTCTTGCTTCTTCAATTTTGTATTTTTTTGTTTTAAAAATACTGCTAAATATGTTGTAGTCCATACGGTTATGATAGGCTACTTTGATATTGTCTTGCACTGTCATATTTTTAAACAAACGAATGTTTTGAAAGGTTCTAGAACTACCGAGTAACACAATATCACTTGGTCGTTTTCCGACTGTACTAACGTTGTTTAAATGAATTGATCCTTCAGTTGGCAAATATACGCCTGTTAGTAAATTAAAAATTGTTGTTTTACCAGCTCCGTTTGGCCCAATAAGCCCAACCAGTTCATTGTGATCTACTTCTAAATTAAAGTCATCGACAGCACGCAAGCCACCAAACTGAATACTAAGATGTTTCACTTCTAAAACAGCCATTGTTACTCACGTCCTTTCTTAAGACGTTTTTTAATGGTTGTGACGAGTGTTGTGAGTTTCGCTTTTATTTTTGTAAAATCGAACTCTTTTGTTCCCATTAATCCTTGTGGACGGTAAAGCATAATTATGATTAAAACAGAAGAGTAGAGTAAATAGCGATATTGATTAAAATCACGAAGGTACTCAGGTAAGAAGACAAGGACAATAGAACTGATAATACTACCCGATAAACTCCCCATACCACCAAGTACAACAATGACAAATATTTCCACAGATTTTAAGAAATTAAATGAATTTGGTGCTAAAAACCCATCTTTAAAGGCAAACATAGCACCACCAATACCAGCAAACATCGATGCCAGAACAAATGCAAGTAACTTATAACGGGTAATGTTAATCCCAACACTTTCACTTGCAATCTCATCTTCTCGAATTGATAAAATAGCTCGACCATGTCTTGAATTCATAAATAAGAAGATAATTGTGACAATCATAACCGTTGTCCAAAAAGCAATTGAAAAGGTCATAATTCGCGGAATCCCTGAAAGACCTTGTGCCCCATTTGTAATGCTCGATAAGTTGGTAATTAAATTGCGTACAATTTCACCGAATCCGAGTGTCATGATACCTAAATAATCACCGCGTAGGCGTAATGCCGGGGTCCCAACAAGTAGACCAGCAATACCTGCTAAAATCATTGCACCTGTCGCACTTGCACCAAACAATAATAAGTCAGTTGCAATATAGGGACGTAAAGCAATACCAAGAATCGCTGCTGTGTATGCACCAATTCCCATAAACCCAGCATGACCAAGCACAAGTTCACCGAGAAAGCCTGTTGCAATATTTAAACTTGTTGACATAACAATCATAATCAATACCATAATTAATAAGTTATAGATATACCGATTCACAGCATTTGTCTGGATTAATAAAAACATTGTTAAAAAGATTGTCACAATGATTGTATAATTAATAAATCGTGGATCAAGTAATGTATTCTTTAATTGTGTTAGTTTTAGTTTCATTATTACACCTTCTCTTTGGTGTTTTTACCCAAAATACCAGAGGGCTTAAACAAAAGGATAACAATTAATAATCCAAATACAATAACATCAACCCATTTACTAGAAATATAGGCTTTTGTCATTGTTTCAATAATCCCGATTAGATACCCACCAAGCATTGCTCCACCAATACTACCAATACCACCAAACACAGCGGCGATAAATGCTTTTAATCCTGGTAAAACACCCATTGTCGGATATATTTGAGAATACGTCATAGCATAAAAGATACCGCCAAGTGCTCCAAGAGCACTACCAATCGCAAACGTCATCGAGATAACATTATCGACATTAATCCCCATTAAAATAGCGGCTTCTTTATCTTGACTTACGGCCCGCATTGCTTTACCTGGTTTTGTTTTTAAAACAAAAAAACTTAAAAGTAACATAAATAAGATACTTAGTCCAATCGTTAGTAATGTTAACTTAGGAATCGCAAAATTAAATAATACGACCGGTGTCGTATCAATCAGTGGTTTCATTACATAAGGCGTAGAGCCAAATATAAGTTGTGCCAAATGTTGTAAAAATAAACTCATTCCAATTGCCGTAATCAATGCACTGATGCGTGGTGCTTGGCGTAATTTTTTATACGCAACTCGTTCAATCAAGACACCGAGAATTGCTGCAAACGACATTGATAATACAATGACTAGTAAAAATGGTAAATTAAATGACAATGTAAAAGCAAGTAAAAATGCAAAATATGCTCCAAACATCATAATTTCACCATGAGCAAAATTAATTAATTTAATGATGCCATAAACCATCGTGTATCCTATTGCTACAAGGGCATAAATACTGCCAGTGTTTAATCCGTTAATCAGTTGTCTAATAAATAACTCCATGTTTTCACTCCTAGATAAAAAGAAAAGGGGAAAAATATTTTTCCCCTTATTCACTTATTCTTCCGTTGCGGCTACTTTAGCGTAAACCTCATGTAAACCATCGACAACTTGTATAATTGTAATCGACTTAATCGGATCCCCATTCGCATCAAATTTAATTGAACCTGTTACTGCGTTAGTAAATTCTAATGCACTTAATGCTGCTGTGATATCATCAGGATCTAATGATCCAGCATTTTCCATTGCTTCAGCCATTGCATAGACAGCATCATAAGCAAGTGCTGCAAGTGCATTTGGTGCTTCACCATATTCTTCAGTATAGTTCGCTACAAAATCTTGAACAACAGCGGCTTCATCCGTTTTAGCATAATGGTTTACGAAATAGAATCCATCAGCTACGCTTGCATAATCAGCTTCAATACCATCCCAACCATCGCCACCAATAAATGGCACATCAAGTCCTTGAGCATCTGCTTGTGTTAATACAGCTCCAACTTCAGCAACATACGCTGGTAAGAATACAGCATCATAACCACCACTTTGAATATTTGTTAAGAGCGCACTATAATCATCATCTTGTGCACCAAATTCAAACGCGGTATAATCTAAACTCCGTGCATCGAATTCAGCCATGAACGCATCCGCCAATCCTTCACTGTATGGATCATCACGATTATACATGACTGCTGCGTTAGTAACGTCTAGTTCGTCTGCGGCAAACACAGCTGCTGTACTGCCTTGATAACTGTCTGTGTAACACGCACGAAATACATTTGCTGCATCCAATGTTACATCAGGATTGGTTGCTGTTGGAGTTAAGACAGGTATATTGTCTTGAACTGCCAAATCTTTAATCGCTAATGTCACACCACTAAACGTACCACCAATTAACGCATGGATCTCATCTTGATCACGTAATCTATTATACGCATTAACACCTTCTGTTGAATCCCCTTTGCTATCATATGCGATAACTTCAACGTCTTTATCTAAAATACCCCCAGCTGCATTAATTTCTTTCGCTGCTAGTTTGGCTCCATTTTCAACCGCAACACCATATAACGAATACTCTCCTGTAAGA
Organism: Candidatus Izemoplasma sp.; assembly: GCA_021736285.1. GTDB lineage: Bacteria > Bacillota_I > Bacilli_A > Izemoplasmatales > Izemoplasmataceae > JAIPGF01. The sequence continues at coordinate 12,895 of JAIPGE010000006.1, read as the reverse complement.
GGCCCGATCACACCTAATCGGACGGTATTGTCATTTGAACCACACGCACTAAGCGTAACTGTTAATAACAATACACTAACCATAAGCAATAATTTTTTCATTAGAAATACCCTCTCTCAATTTGTATTTTATGAAAATGATACACCCTTTAGAACCATAACACAACCTTTTTTAATGGATGTAAACGTTTTATTTTAATGAAAATGTTTTCATAAGAATAAATTACAAAATTAATCATAAAATATTCAAAAAAGATATGTTAGAATGGCTCTCTAACATATCTTCTTAATAGTGAATATTAATTCTTTTTCTTTGTTTCGATCAGCCAATCAAATAACGCAAGGGCTGCATCTTCTGGACCTTTTCGTTCATAGCCATCAATCGCAAGTTTGGTATAAATTTGTCCAACAGGGATATCATAATCAAATAATGTTTTAAACGTGTCGTCAATAATCTTTAAGGTTTGATCTTTACGCTGTACAGGACCAAATGGATTGGCAAAGAAAGATGTCACAATACCTGTTTCACTGGTTGTGCCTTTTGCTTTTCTTGCGCCTTTAATGAAAACCGCTTTGGCGTCTTCCACTGAGTTAAATAAGTTGATCGTTTCATCGGTCTCTTCGAAGTTATTCGCATAGAGTAAAACATCTACTGGATAGCCTTTTTGAATCGTCTCATAGGATGTGATTGGTAATAATACACGTGCATTGATACGGTTAGGATTCATAAATATTGCCCGGTCCATCTCTTTAAAAGAATAGCCCATATCTAAATCATCTAATCTAACAAAAGCCCCAATTTCAGTCCCATATCCGTTTACTTGCTTATCAATGATTTTAAATGTGCCCATATCATCAAATATAATTTTCATTTCTTTTAGATGTGCTTCACTCAATGTTCGAAATGCTTCTAAACTTTCGCTTTTTCCTGCACCACTGTCTCCTACAATTGCAATATTGGCAGATAAGCCACTTTTCAACGTAATATTAACCATTGCGCCATGAATAGGTAAGTGTCCTTGATTTAGCATTTTAATGTTGTGGAGGGTTAAAATCATTTTTTTCATATACCCAAAGTAATCAATGTTTTCAGTGTTACTGACATAACCAACGAGCATATTGTTTTTCTGATCATCATAAAATACAGTTTCTTTTGTGTTGTCAGGATTGCGCGCCCCATAAACATAAATAATATCAGGTGTTTTATTTTCAATTTCATCTTGTGTTGCAAGTTCAAACAAATTAGCAAGGGCAATACCTTGTGATAAAAAATCACGATGGAAGTAAATGTGGGTAAAAAACTCACCTACTTTTGCAGGGTAACAAAAGTAGTGATCGGATTTAATGTGTAATTGCTTTAGTGGGTTGGTATATACTTCTTGAAAAATACCTTCCCGTTTATTCATAATTGGATACATAATAAAAGGTGGGGTTAAGATAATTTTATTAATGGTACTTATATCATTTAATAAAAGATATTCTTCTGGTAATTTTGTTTCTACATGAGATAAGACAAATCCAACATTGATCCCTGCTTGTGATTGTCTATATACGTTTGGATAAGAATTTGTAATATTGTGTTCAAGTAAACGATAAGTTTCTAATATAAGGTTTGAAAAATCAGTACTTGCTTTGATGAATTGATTGTGTTCAATGCCACTAGTAATCGTTTCTTTTTGAATTAAGGCGTAACGTTCTAAATGACGCCAATAGAAGTAGACGCCCTCAACAAAATCAACCACATCACTTTTATTTTCTAAAATAGCCGCATAAGATGGATTGAGATTCTTAATCTCTTCTGTGTCTAAAATAAGCAACAATTTAAATAATTCAAGTAAGACAATATCTAAGTCACGATCTTCACTTAATTGTTCTAGGCGTTCAAGTAATAATGCATCATCTTTCTTTAGTTTATGGATATAGTGTTTGAGTACTGTAAAGAAACCACTTGACTCAAGTAGTTCCTTTTTTGTTTTACAGTAGTTAATCGAGAAATTCATGATAACATTATTTCTGTTGTGTGAAAATTCTTTAATCATATGTATCACTCCGTAACTGTATTTTACCAAAGAATTTCTATTTTCTAACAATGTAAGTGTTTTCTTAAATTAAAGCCTTGTCTTGAAAATGTTTTCATTGCCATTTTAAGTAACTTGATGTTATTATAATAAACAAGGTGGTGATGAGATGATTTTAAGTACCAGAAGTAACCAAGAGACAGATATTGAAACAGCACTTTTGAATGGTCTCGCGGATGATGGCGGATTATATGTTTTTGATCAACTTCCTCATATTTTCTCAAATAATTTAAAGGATTTAGATTATAAACAAATGGCGAATCACATCCTTGGTGAACTATTACCATTTCAGAAAGAAGATATCAAAAAAATAATCACACAAGCTTATCAATCATTTCCAAATGATGTGATTGCTTTTAGTCACCACAACCAATTTAGTTTCTTAGAGTTATACCACGGACCAACCTTTTCTTTTAAAGATATCGCCTTACAACTCTTGCCAAGATTGATTGAACATACAAAAAAACAACAGCATATCACGAAACAAACACTGATTCTAACAGCTACGTCTGGAGATACCGGTAGCGCAGCTTTGGCTGGCTATGAACCATTTAAAGATGCGTTAGTGATTGTCTTATATCCAAAAGAAGGTGTTAGTGCATTTCAGGCGAGACAAATGAACAGTTATCAAGATGATCAACATCATATTTATGGGATTGATGGTAATTTCGATGATTGTCAAAACATCATTAAAGATGTCTTTGCAAAAATTGATCGGAGCAACGTGTTAGTCACATCCGCAAACTCAATTAATATCGGTCGAATTCTGTCACAAATCGTTTATTACTTTGCCAGTTATAAACATCTCATTAAAGGTCATAAGTTAGACTATGGTCAATCAATTAATGTGGTTGTACCTAGTGGTAATTTTGGCAATGTATTATCCTTATATTATGCCAAACAAATGGGTCTTCCAATTCATAAAATGATCATTGCGTCAAATCAAAATAATGTGCTAACTACTTTTTTTAACACAGGTGTTTATGCGGTAAAAGATACAATAAAAAACAGTATGTCACCATCAATGGATATTTCGATTCCAAGCAATTTAGAACGCTATCTTTTTGATCTGTTGGAGCACGATCATAACAAACTCAACTCATTAATGGAAACCTTAAAAAGAGACAGTAAAATAGTCGTTGAAGAAGTGCTATATCAAACAGATTTTTATGCGGATTATGCCTCAGAAAAAGAAACGCTAGAGACGATGAAAGAAACCTATCAACACTATCAAAAGTTAATTGATCCCCATACCGCAGTTGCAAAAAAAGTATATGATAAATATCGTATTACAACATCTGACGATACACCAACAATGATTGTTTCAACAGCGAGTCCTTTTAAATTTATTGAACCGGTTTGTCGTATCTTAGACATTCCTAAATCAGCAACATTATTTGAACAAATAAAAAAAGTTGGTCAACTAGAGTTAGAGCACCTCGACAACCGTATTATTGATTTATTTAAACACCCAATAAAAACTCATGCTCTTAACAAAAAAGACGCATTAAAGGTGGTGCTAAAAACCATTGAAAACACAATTGATTAGAATCACAGTACCGGCTACCAGTGCCAATTTAGGCAGTGGCTTTGATATGACTGCTGTCGCATTAAATTTATACAATGTATTTGATGTATCAATCAGTAACGAACTTACGTTTGATGGATTCTTAAAACAATATCAAACAAAAGATAACCTTGTCTATCAATCTTATTTAAAGACATTAACATTTACACAAAACAAGGATAATGTTGTTCCTTTAAAAATCATAATGCGCGAACAAAACATTCCTATATCAAGTGGTCTTGGAAGCAGTGCCAGTTGTATTGTGGCAGGTGTTTTAGCAGCAAACCACATCCATCAGCTACAGCTTGATATCAAAAACCTTTTTCAGATTGCGTTACAAATTGAAGGTCATAATGACAACGTTGCCGCCGCATTATATGGTGGCTTAGTCAGTATTTTAACAACTGAAGAAGAAAGTGGTGTAGTTAACCATGATATATCACGAGATTTAGTGTTTGAAGCAAATACGCCAACGGTCCAAGGCAATACAGTGAGTTTACGTAATGCATTACCTAAAAACTATCAAAGAGATGATGTTGTCTATCAATTGGAACGTGTTGGTATTTTGTTTAAAGCATTTAAAGATGCGGATATACCATTGTTAAAAGAAGCCTTTAAAGATAGACTCCATCAAGTGCTAAGACTTGACCTGTTAGGACTCAAACCATACTTTGATGATATATCTGAAAAGACAAACGCAGTCTTTTTAAGTGGGTCAGGACCCACAATCATTGCGGTATATCATAAAGACACACCCCCTAAGAAATCAAACACCAAGAACACACAAAATAAACGATTATATGTCAGTCATGGCGCAACAGTAGAGGTGGTAACATGAAACAATATACTGTCGCAATTGTTGGTGTAACAGGGCTTGTTGGCCAAACATTTTTAGAAATTTTAAACAACAGTAATTTACCGATAAAGACATTACGATTATTTGCATCATCCAACTCAGTTGGTACTAAATTTTTATATAAAGATACCCCTGTTGTTGTTGAAGCAATTGAACAAGGTGTGTTTGAAACGATTGATTATGCTTTATTTAGTATCAACAGTTCTTTAAGTAAACGCTATGCCAAACAAGCCGTAACAGAAGGCTGCAAGGTAATTGATAATTCAAGTGCCTTTCGTTTTGATGACACAATTCCCCTCGTTGTTCCGAGTATTAATTTAGACGATGTGGGGAACCATCACTTAATTGCCAATCCCAATTGTTCGACAATTCAAAGTGTGATTCCTTTAAGTGTGATTAATGAAGTATCCCCAATCTTAAATATCACTTATACAACCTATCAATCTGTTTCTGGCTCTGGACAAAAAGGTGTTGAAGCCTTACACCAACAGTCTGATTTTTATCCTGTCGACATTCGACAAACAGTCTATCCGAAAATTGACACATTATTAGACGATGGGTATACCTTTGAAGAACGTAAAATGATCGATGAAACAAAGAAAATTTTACATAATAACCAATTATTAATCAGTGCCACCTGTGTTAGAGTCCCAATTGAACGTGGCCACGCCGTATCAATCCGTGTTGTTACAAAACAAAAAATTGACTTAACACGCTTAAAAGATGCATTCCAAAACCATCCGATGATTGTCTTAACAGAGTTTCCTAATACTGTTGATGTTAGTCGTAAAAATAGTGTAAGTGTCGGTCGCATTCGTCGTGATAAGATTGATAAAAACGGGTTATTATTATTTGTTAGCGCAGATAATCTATATGTCGGTGCGGCGCAAAACGCTGTTGATATCTTAAAAGGGATGATTGAGTATGAATGACAAATTAGTTGTTTGTAAATTTGGCGGATCATCCGTCGCATCTAGTCAACATTACCAACAAGTTAAACGCATCATTGATATTGATTCAAATCGCAAGGTTGTGGTTGTGAGTGCGCCAGGGAAGACAGACACAATGACCACAAAAGTAACCGATTTATTATATTTAATCTATGAACATAAAAAATATAATAGCGACTATACCACATTGCTCAAACAAGTTCATAAGCGTTTTTCTGAAATCAAAGACAATCTTAATCTAACGATTGATATTGACCGTTATTTTGAAGCATTAAAAAACACATTAAAAAAAGAAACAGTGAGTCGAGATTGGCTAGTTAGTCGTGGTGAATATTTAAATGCCAAACTGATGAGTGATTATCTAGGATATACATTTGTTGATGCCTACAATCATCTATTTGTAAATTATGACAAACAGTTTGATTATGATCAAACCGAAGATGTTATGCAAAGTATTGATATAGATAAAGGGATTGTCATGCCAGGATTTTATGCCACAACACCAAATCATCATGTTACCCTTTTATCACGTGGGGGCAGTGATACAACCGCCAGCATTATCGCTTATGCGCTTAATGCTTCTGCCTACGAGAATTTTACTGACGTTGATGGTGTCTATGTAACCGATCCATCAATTGTCCCTAATGCGCAAATTATTACGAATTTAAGTTATAATGAAATAAAAGAGTTGGCATACCGCGGCGCAAAATTATTTCACCAAGAAGCAATTACCCCAGTTGCGAAAAAAGATATCCCGATTATCATTAAAAATACAATAAACCCAACTGCTATAGGAACGGTGATATCCAATCAAGACACATTGGAGAAGCAGATTGTAACAGCAATTTCAGGCAAACAAGATTTCACTATTTTTAATATTACAAAAGATGGTGACTATTCAAAAACGAAGACATTACAAGCAATTATCACTGTTTTTATGCAACACCATGTTGAAATTGAACATATGCCGAGTGGAATTGATTCTTTTAGTGTGATTGTGCGTCATGATCAAGTTGATGATGTAAAATTTACAATATTAAGTCAACTCAACGATATTGAAGGGATTGACACAATTGATATTGAAGAAGATCTGGCATTGATAGCCGTTGTTGGAAAACATATGGCTAGGACTCCCGGTGTTGCTGGGCAGTTATTTGGACAATTGGGAGAAGCTAACATAAATATTAAAGTTATTGCCCAATCATCGACAGAATTGAGTGTCATTGTTGGCGTTGATCACACCGATTATAAAACAGCGATACAAACAATCTACCAAACATTTTTCAATTAAAAAATAGCATATCGGCTGATATGCTATTTTGATGTTTAAATCCGTTCTCCTTTGGTATAACACGTATGTAATAAGTCATGTGCTTTTTCACCGTAGGGATCACCAAGGTAATCTTGATAAAGTTTTAAGACCATTTCATTTTCATGACTTTTACGTCGTGGTGTATTTTTATCAATGTCATAAATGGCTTTTTGACGGGCTTTAATAATTGACATATCACCGTGATGATATGGCTGACCGCCACCACCGATACACCCACCGGGACAAGCCATGATTTCAATCGCATGATAATCTGCCTTACCTGCTTTAATATCTTCTAATAATTTACGGGCATTGCCAAGTCCATGGGCGATGCCGATTTTTAAATCGAGGTCACCGATTGTAACAGTTGCTTCTCGAACGCCTTCAAGGCCTCTTAATTCTTCAAAGTCAATGTGTTCTAACGGATCCCCTGTTAACAGTTCATAAGCAGTTCGGGTTGCGGCTTCGATGACGCCACCTGTTGTTCCGAATATCGCTGCAGCACCGGTTGATTCCCCTAAGATATTATCAAAATCTCCGTCTGGTAATGCTTCAAATTCAATCCCGGCTTCTTTGATCATATGACCAAATTCACGGGTTGACAAAGTATAATCAACATGATGTAGGTTTTCTTTTGATAATTCAGGGCGTGCACTTTCTGCCTTTTTCGCAACACATGGCATAATTGAAACAACTTTTATTTGTTTGCTTGGTAAATTTACTTTTTCAGCATAGTAGGTTTTGGCGATTGCACCAACCATTGTTTGAGGTGATTTACAAGTTGATGGCACATCTAACATATCAGGAAATTGATGTTCAATAAATTTTACCCAGGCTGGACAACAACTCGTTAACATTGGCAATGTGCCACCTTCTTCAATCCGGTGCACAAGTTCTCTGGCTTCTTCCATAATTGTTAAGTCCGCACCAAAGTTGGTATCAAATACGGCATCAAAGCCAAGGCGTCGTAATGCGGTAACAATTTTACCAGTCGAAATACTACCAGGTGCCATCCCAAACATTTCACCGAGTGCAACACGCACAGCGGGCGCCACTTGAACGACCATGTGGTAGTTTTTATTTGATAACCGTTTCCATACTCTTGGGACATCATTGCGTTCTGTTAAGGCTCCGGTCGGACATACTGCAACACATTGGCCACAGTAAGTACAAGATGTTTCTAACATGTCTAAGTTAAAGGCTGGGGCAACAACAGCATCGAACCCGCGTCTTAACCCACTTAAGACACCAACGGTTTGGACATCGTTACACATTGTTTCACAGCGGCGACACATTACGCATTTATTGGGATCTTTTACAATTGCTTCACTTGAGTGATCAATTGGGTAATCCATTTTTTTACCGGTAAAAGAAATATCACGAATGTTGAGTTCTTCGGCGAGTGATTGTAATTCACAGGTTAAATTCTTGGTGCAAGTTAAACATTCAAAAGGATGATTTGATAACAATAATTCTAAATTATTCCGGCGCGCATTAATTGCCCGTAAACTGTCAGATTTGATATGCATCCCTTCGTATACTTTCTCAGCGCAACTAGGAACAAGAGTGGCCCGATTTTCAATTTCAACCACGCAGATGCGACATGATGCGACTTTATTTACAATGCCATATTCTTCTAAATTCAAATGGCAGAGGGTGGGTATTTTAATCCCAGCTTGGTGACAAGCTTCTAAGACTGTGATGCCTTTTTTTACCATCATTGGTCTACCATTGACATGTATGTTTAGTGTGTTCATTAGTGACCTCCTAAGGTTTAATTATTGCATCGACCGGGCACGCATTGTAACATGCGCCACAGGCAATACAGTTGGCTTCATTAATCACGTGTACTTGTTTAACCTCGCCAGTGATACAATCGACTGGACAAACACGTGAACATTTCGTACAACCAATACATTTGTTGTCATCAATTGCGTAAGTTGTACGTTTGGTTCTATAGGCATAAGCTTCATATTCTTCACGAAAGCGATCAATCGTTGATAATATAGGATTAGGAGCACTTTGACCAAGACCACATAGTGAACTGTCTTTAACATTTTGCGCCAGTTCTTCAAGTAAATCTAAATCTTCAGGAGATCCTTCCATATTGGTTAACCGTTCTAAGATCTCATATAAGCGTTTGGTCCCAATGCGACAAGGGGTACATTTGCCACAAGATTCATCTTGTGTAAAATCTAAAAAGAATTTAGAGATTTCAACCATATCATCGTCTTCATCTAAGACAATCATCCCGCCGCTGCCCATCATACTTCCAATATTACGAATTGATTCATAATCAATCGGGGTATCTAAGTTTTCTTCAGTAATGACACCACCACTTGGTCCACCTGTTTGAACGGCTTTGAATTGTTTGTCATCAACAATTCCCCCACCAATCTCATAGATGATATCCCGTAATGTTGTTCCCATGGGGACTTCAACAAGACCAACATTGTTAATCTTACCGGCTAAGGCAAAAACTTTTGTTCCTTTTGAATGGTCGGTTCCAATTGCATTAAACCAATCTGATCCTTTTAAAATAATTGCGGGAATATTCGCAAATGTTTCAACGTTGTTGACGTTGGTTGGTTTTTGTCTAAAGCCACTGACACTTGGAAAAGGAGGTTTTTTTGTTGGTTCACCACGTAATCCTTGTAAACTATTAATTAGAGCTGTTTCTTCACCACAGACAAAGGCGCCAGCACCAAGTTTTAATTCTAAGTCAAAACTGAAGTTACTATCAAAGATATTGTTTCCTAAAAAACCATAACTTTTGGCTTGCTTGATTGCAGTTTCTAATCTGTCAATCGCAAGCGGGTATTCAGCACGAATATAGACATATCCTTTGCTTGCACCAATTGCATAACCAGCAATAATCATTGCTTCAATAACGGAATGTGGGTCACCTTCTAAAATCGAGCGATCCATAAAGGCACCAGGATCTCCTTCATCAGCGTTACATATAATATATTTCTCATCGCTTTGTTCACGAGCTGTTAATTCCCATTTGATACCGGTTGGGAACCCACCACCACCACGGCCTCTTAAGTGAGATTCTTTCACAATGTTAATGACTTTTTTCGGGGTGTATTGTTCTAATGTAACAGCAAGTGCTTCATACCCTTTAACGGCAATATAATCATCAATGTTTTCAGGATTAATTAACCCACAATTGCGTAAAGCAATGCGGTACTGTAATGTATCTTTAACCACGGTATCCATCATAACACCGCCTTATCAAATGTTTTTTCAAGATAGAACTCTTCTAAGATTTTTTGTTCCTTTAATACAACATCAACAAGTAAGGTAACCTTATCTTCCGTGATGTCACCATAAAGAATAGGGGGTTGTCCGGGAATGTTAACTTGAACAGTTGGTTCTCTGTGACAATAGCCAATACAACCCACAGGTGTTACCTTTGCATTAATGTTGTCTTCTTTGATTTTTTTCTCAAGCGCGATGAATGTATCATCGGCGCCTACGGCAAAGCCACATGTTGCAAGGCCAACCAATACTTCAATCCTGTCAGAAGAAGACGTTCCCTCATTGCGTAATGAGACCTGATCTTTGAATTCTTTTTGTTTTGCTTTTAGTGCATCTAGACTTTTAATTGCCATCTAAGTCACCTCGATATTTATCAATGATATCTAGTGCCATATCTTCTGTTGCATGACCGTAAACTTTTTCGCCGACAGTCACAACGGGTGCTAATCCACAAGCCCCAATACATCTGACATCTTTCACACTAAATAAGCCATCTTCTGTTACGTCGCCTTTATTAATTTCAAGTTTTTCTAATAATTTTTGTAATACTTTCTCTGCGCCACGAACATAACAGGCTGTCCCCATACAAACGCTAATCGTGTATTTACCAGGTTTTTGCTCATTAAAAAATGAATAAAAACTGACCACACCATTGACACGTGCTGCCCCAATCTTCAGTGTTTTCGCAACAAAAAATTGTACATTGTATGGAATATATCCAAACAACTTTTGGGCACGATGTAACACATGAATTAACGATTCTTCAGGGTGCTCAAGCGAATCGATATACGCTGTCAAATCATCAAGCTTGGTTTGATCTAAAGTACTATAATCTAAATCAATAGTTGTCATTATTTGACTCCTTTCACCTAATTGACACTTCTCACATTATTAGCATAACAAACTATTTTATAATCACACGATTTCTTTATTTTTTTTACTTATTTAATTAGCGTTTTATCGCTTTATTGAGATGAAAGCGCACTCATAGCGTAAAATAACTATAAGGGGTAGTATGATGTAAGACCTTACACTAAAATCAAGATAATGATAATTTTCGTTTGTATCCAAACAAAAATATTATTTATAATTTTTTGTGATTATAATTTTTTTAATTACGTTATCAGGCCCTTTTTTAAGCGAAATTAAAAGACTGTTTAATGACTCGTTAATTGTAAGAAACCCATTTTTATAAAAAATTACGAAAACGCTATAGTAAATTTAAAATATCTATGCTATACTATTTACGAAAACGATATAGTAAATCGCTTACATTTCATTCAAGAGGAGTTTTTATCTATGATTAGTCAATATCTTACAAGTAAAAATCAAACCAAACATATAACAAAAACAAAAACGCATGCCGATACATTTGAGAGTCAATTAATTGTTGATTCGAACCAGACTTTTCAAACAATGTTAGGATTTGGTGGGGCATTTACTGAAGCTGCAGGATACACATTTTCAAAATTATCCCCTCAAAATCAAGAACGGATTTTAAAGGCCTACTTTGATCCTAAAGAAGGCTTGGGCTATACGCTCGGTCGTGTGTCAATCCATAGTTGTGATTTCTCATTGGGAAATTACACCTATGTTGAAGATAATGATGATTCATTAGAATCCTTTGACATTGCACGAGATTATGATTATGTGTTGCCTTTCTTGAACCGTGCTGAAAAAGTTGCGGGACGAAAAATAGAATTGCTTGCGTCACCGTGGAGTCCACCACCGTGGATGAAAACAAATAACGAAATGAATCATGGCGGGAAATTGCGTCCTGAATATTATCAAACATGGGCCAATTATTTTGTCAAATTTATTGATCATTATAAAAAGGCGGGCAAACAAATATTTGCTGTTACGGTTCAAAATGAACCAGCCGCAAAACAAATTTGGGACAGCTGTCTATATACAAAGGAAGAAGAACGGGATTTTGTAAAAGATTATTTGGGGCCAACACTTAAAAAAGCGTATCCTAATATTAATATCATTATATGGGATCATAACCGTGATATTATCGTTGAACGCGCTGATGCAGTATTATCTGATAAAAAAGCACGTGACTTTGTTTGGGGAACTGGCGTACATTGGTACGTGAGTGAAGCATTTGAAAACCTTGGTAAAGTTCATGAACTACATCCTGACAAACATATTTTATTTACAGAAGGATGTATTGAAGGTGGCGTTCATTTAGGACAGTGGCATACAGGTGAACGGTATGCACGAAACATGATTGGTGATTTTAACAATTACTGTGAAGGGTATATTGACTGGAACTTAGTATTAAATGAAACCGGTGGACCAAACCATGTTGGCAACTATTGTGATGCGCCAATCATTGGTGACACTGAAACTGATCAAATTCATTTCAATAGTTCATATTATTATATTGGACATTTTAGTAAGTTTATTGAAGTCGGTGCCAAACGAATCGCTCACACACTAGACGATGATACGTTAAAAACTGTATCATTTATTAATCCTGATAATCGGATTATCTCCGTTGTTTTAAACGAAACAGAAGATGAAAAAAGAGTGCGTTTAACAATCGATGGAGAACATAAAACAATCGTACTTGCACCAAGAAGTATTTCGACATTTGTAAAGGAGTGATTTCATGAGTGAGTATGGGTTTAATGGCAGAACATTTATTATCAAAAATTATTTAAAGAAACAAACATTTTCAAATTTTTTACCAGGTTTAGCAGGAAAAAAAGGTATTCCTTTATGGGCTTTTTATGTTAATCGTGGACAAGGGATTAGTGGGTTTGGGTTACAAAATAAAAACCATCCTATTATGGAGTTTACCCCGGCGAATAAAGCATATGAGTCCGTTGGACAGATTGGCTTTAGAACATTCTTAAAAGTC
>JAIPGE010000005.1 GCA_021736285.1 Candidatus Izemoplasma sp. | reverse complement strand
ACTTGACCAATTTCTAATGTGCTTCCCACGTTAGGTGCGCTATGAAACCCAATAGAATACACAAACAGGGTCGGGATAATTTGTTCACTCAATGTTTGATTATCGCGTTCTATGTCAAAGGTAAGATTACGATCACCCGGATTAGAATCTAAAACGGTGCTAATGTCTGACCATGAGTTAACAGTTGTCCCATCAATTGCAGTAACAATATCGCCAACTTCTAAGACATCCTCTGCCGGATAATCTGGTGTGATACTGCCAAGTTCTGTACTGTCTAAATTGGGAACCCCAATGTATAGATTGATTGTTAAGAAGACCACTAAGGCCAATACAAAATTCATAAATGGTCCTGCGAAAATCGCTAAAAAGCGTTCTAGTACTGATTTAGATTCGAAACTACGATCAAATGGAGCAATTTGCAATGATCGGTTTTTCATTACCAACATTGCGTCGCGTTTGACGGTATGTCCATTTAACGTAAGTGGTGTATTATCTTTTCCTTTTAAATTAACGTGTTTAACAACCTCATCCTCTAAATGGTTATAATCTGGATGATCTGTATCAAGAATAATGTCGGTTACGACGTTGTTTTGATCAAAGGCTAATTTGACTGTCATGCCTGGTTTAACCATTTCATCATCTACTTCTTCACCAGCCATCATCACATAGCCACCAATTGGAATTGCGCGAATCGCATAAACTGTCTCGCCTTTTTTTGTTGACCAAATTAAAGGTCCCATCCCAATACTGAATTCATGACATAAAATACCAGCCCGTTTGGCCATAATAAAATGTCCTAATTCATGAATCATAATGACGGTACTTAAACTAATTAAAAATACAATAATACTAATTAACATGTTGACACGTCCTAACTATACTGTTTGTGAACATAGTCTTTAACCACTTCGTCAGTTTCTAAGATATATTCAATCGTCAATGATTTAGTTTGCTTAAACTTATTTAAACATTCTAACACAATTTCTTCAATTTGTAAAAATGTAATTTTTCCATTTAAAAAAAGCATTACCGCTACTTCATTTGCGGCATTTAATATTGTCGGTGTAATGCCACCTGTTTTTCCAGCTTCAATCGCTAATTTAAATAATGGATAACGTTTCGTTGATACTCGATCAAACTGTAATTTTTTTAGTGTTGTCAAATCTAACTGCTGAGCTTGATATGGTATCCGTTTTGGATAAAATAAAGCAATGTTGATTGGAACCCGCATATCGGGGTGTCCCATATGAGCAAGCATACTTCCATCATTAAATTCAACAAGTCCGTGAACAATGCTTTCTTGGTGTAACACCGCTTGGATACGATTATATGGTACATCAAATAAATGATGGGCTTCAATGATCTCAAATCCTTTATTCATCATTGTGGCTGAATCAATAGTGATTTTTGCCCCCATCGACCAATTGGGATGAAGCAGTGCATCTTGAACAGTAACTCCTGTTAACTCAGCACGTGTTTTGTCGCGGAAACTCCCACCAGAAGCAGTGATAATAAGTGAGGTTACACTTTCTTTAGGTTCATTTTTTAAACACATCATCAGCGCTGAATGTTCACTGTCAATTGGCAGTAAAGAAATTCTTTTTTCTCTAACAAGCGGCATAATGATATCCCCACCAATTACCAATGTTTCTTTATTAGCAAGTGCGATATCTCGTCCTTTTAATACAGCTTGATAGGTCGGCATTAACCCTGCACTACCAACCACGGCATTAACCAATAATCCATCAGAACCTTCATAAGTCGCTGCTTTGATAAGTCCTGTCTCACCTACACCAATCTCTTGGTTAGGAAACAATTCTTGTAGTTCTCGTTTTGCTTCATGGGTCCCCACACTAACATATTCAGGGTGAAACTGATTAATAACTTCGCGTAATTGTTTGATGTTTGTGTGGGCGGTTGCGGTAACTAAATTAAAAACTTCAGGATGAGCTCTAATGATATCACAAACCTGTGTACCAATACTGCCTGTTGCGCCAAGTAGATAAATATCTCTCATACTAGAATCACAACGCTCATAACAAAGATAATCACGCTGACAAATAGGACGCTATCAAATCGATCCATCACACCACCGTGTCCGGGAAAAAGATTTGAAAAATCTTTAACTTGGTAATTGCGTTTGAGTTTAGATGCCACAAGGTCACCTGCTTGTGCAAACACACTAATAAATAATGCTAGTACAATCATTCCTATAAAGGAAGTTTCGATCTCAAGTAAAGTCCGTAACGAGGTCAACGCAATATACACCGCAGTAAAGAGTAACGTAAACGCAACACCACCAATACTGCCTTCAATACTTTTTTTAGGACTAATTGATGGCGCCAATCGATGTTTGCCAAAATTAATCCCTATGATATATGCAAAGACATCAGTTACCACAGTAATTAAAAATAAATATCCGATTTCTAATAATCCTGCTTCACGAAATGCAAAGAGTCCGGCAAAACCAATACTCGGATATAAGATAGCAGTTAAAAACAAGCTAAATGATTGTTTCAGTGTATAATAATAATAAAATGCCACGAGCAATGTAACAAAAATCATAACTATCGCATAACTAAGTGGAATAATAGTGAGTACATACAGTACTAAAAAAATATAAATTAAACTGCTTAATAGAATTTCGGTTGTATATAAATACCATTCACGATTGTTATCACGAAACGGTAAATGATAGATTTCATAAGTAGCAATCACACTAAACAAACCAAAAAGACCAACTAGTAGCCAGCCCCCTATCACAATAATAGGAATCGTGATGATTGCTATAACTGTACCTGTTAAAATTCGTTGTTTCATCTTATTCCTCCTTCAACCCCCCAAAACGGCGTGTCCGTTTTTGAAATTGTTTAATTGCTTTATATAATTTTTTTTCATTAAACGCAGGCCAATATGTTTTGGTAAAGATGAATTCACTATAGGCTATTTGCCACAATAAAAAATTACTAATTCGCTGTTCTCCACTGGTTCGAATCAACAAGTCAAGTGGCGGTAATTCTTTGGTATACAGATGGTTCTCAATAACTGAAGTATCTATTGCATCAGGTGATAATGTTCCATTTTTAACCTTTTTAGCAATCAACTGTGTGGCGCGAGTGAGTTCATATTGTCCACCATAGTCAAAACATATATTTAGAATAAGTCCCTGTCGATCTTGTGTTTTTTCTTCAACACGATTGATCAAATCAATCACTTTTGCATTAAATCTGTCTCTTCTTCCGGAAAAAATTACGCGTATATCATGTTTTTCAAATTGACCTTTGAAGGTTTCTTCAAATTCACTTGGTAATGCCATTAAGAACTCGATTTCATCTTTTGGTCGATTCCAATTTTCGGTACTAAAAGCATAAACACTGAGTGCTTTAATCCCCAAATCATTACACGCTATGGCAATATCTTTCAAATTTTCACTACCCTTTTTATGACCAAAAGTTCGTGGCAGATGGCGTTTTTTTGCCCACCGCCCGTTGCCATCCATAATAATTGCTAGATGGGCTGGGATATATCCGTTTAAGATTTTTTCTTTAAGTCGCATTGTTCCACCTCATTTGCTTTTACTATTATACAACATAATTGATTCTATTGCCATTAAATGAATTAAAAATGCACCCTGAGGGTGCATTTTCTAAAGTGTCATGATATCTTGTTCTTTTTGTTCAATTAGTTGATCAGCTTTTTCAACATACTTATTTGTCAATTCTTGAATGTCATCATAATATTCGTGCATATCATCTTCCGAAATATCACCATTTTTTTCAAGTTTTTTAATGGCGTCACGTCCATCATGACGGGCACTTCTCACACCGATTTTACATTCTTCACCGAGTTTATGAATATCTTTTTTCAGTTGTTCACGACGCTCTTTGGTTAACGCTGGCAAGACAATTCTTAATTGATCGCCTTCGTTATTCGGATTCAGTCCTAAATTAGCTGCATTTATGGCACGTTCAACATCTTTTACCATACTTTTATCATATGGCTTTACTAGTAATTGATTGGCCTCTGGTACAGCAATTTTTCCGATTTGTGACAACTGTGTTTCAACACCATAATAATCGACGTGTACTTGTTCTAACAATGCTGGGTTAGCACGTCCCGTTCGAACTTTTGACAACTCCCGTTTTAACAAATCGATACGGTCAGTCATCTGTTCTTCAGTCTCTAATAAAATCATGTCTGGCATAGTCTTTCCTCCTAATATATCCGCGTTCCTATTTTTTCACCAGATGCCGCACGTCTGATATTTCCTGGTTCGTTCATATCAAAGACAACGATTTCAATGTTGTTGTCTCTACATAAAGCAGCAGCTGTAGAATCCATTACTTCTAACCCTTTTTCTAACAAATCATAATGGGATAGTTCTAAATATTTTTTAGCATCTTTATGTTTTCTTGGATCTTTATCATACACACCATCTGTTCCATTTTTCGCCATTAAAATTACTTCAGCATTAAGTTCGGCAGCGCGTAAGGCACTTGTTGTATCTGTTGAGAAAAACGGGTTCCCTGTTCCGCCACCAAAGATAACTATCCGGTCCTTACTTAAATTACTTAAAGCTTTTCGACGAATATAAGGCTCCGCAACTTGCGGAATATTCAAACTCGTCATTGTACGTGTTTCAATGCCTAACTCTTCTATCGCATTTTGTAAAGCCAAAGCATTTAAAATAGTTGCAAGCATTCCCATATAATCAGCGTGGCTTCGTTCCATTCCCATATCAGCTGCAGTCTTACCACGCCATATGTTACCGCCACCAACAATGATTCCAATTTCTAAATTACCCAAATCATAAGCCATCTTAATTTCTTTGGCAATGCTCTTTACTTTAATTGGATCTAAAGCCAATGTTTGATTGCTTGAAAGTGCTTCACCACTTAGTTTAATTATAACACGTTTTTTCTTCACAATAAACCTCCCTTTACAAAGATAGGACACAATAATTGCGTCCTATTTTTTATGATTTTATTATTTAACTTGAGACATAACTTCTTCAGCGAAGTCATCTTGACGTTTCTCGATGCCTTCACCAACTTCAAGACGTAAGAAAAATACAACTTTACTGTCATACTCTTTAATATACTTCTCAACAGTTAAGTCAGGATTTTTTACGAAAGGTTGATTCACTAAACAAATTTCTTTAAGATATTTATTTAAGCGTCCAGCCACCATTTTTTCAACAATTTTAGCAGGTTTTCCTTCATTTAATGCTTCATTGGTTAAAACTTCTTTTTCATGTGCAATAACCTCATCACTAATATCAGCTTGGGTTAAGTATCGTGGGTTAATTGCGGCAACATGCATTGCTACATCACGTGCAACTGCTTCATCTTTACCTTCTAGCACAACAAGTGAAACAATTTTCCCGCCCATATGTTTGTAAGCACCAAAAACTTGATCATCTGTTTTAACGGTTCTTGAAACACGGCGTAGTGAGATTTTTTCACCAATTTTTGCCGTTGCGCTAACGAGCGCATTTTCTAATGTTTCACCTTTGAAATCAACTTTTAAAGCTTCTTCTAAGTTAGACGCATCGCTGTTTAAAATGGCTTGTCCAACGTCATCTAATAAGTTCGCAAAATTTTCATTTTTTGCCACAAAATCAGTTTCACTGTTGAGTTCATAAACAATAGCTTCGTTATCATTTACTAAAACATTACATAATCCTTCAGCTGCAATACGCGTTTGTTTTTTCGCTGCTTTCGCAATTCCTTTTTCACGTAACCAGTCAACAGCTTTATCTAAATCACCTTCTGTTGCAGTCAATGCTTTTTTACAATCCATCATTCCTGCACCAGTTTTATCTCTTAATTCTTTTACTAATTTAGCGCTAATAGCCATGATATTTCCTCCTATCATTATCATTCATACTATATCATATATTATTAATGATATCAATTATAATTATTGGATACCCTTCAAAAAAGAGCCCGAAAGCTCTTTTTGTTACTTTAAGGTTTCAATTAATTCAGCTTTGCGTAATTTTGAGTAACCAGAAATGTCGCGTTCTTTACATAACGCTTTTAACTCAACAACAGTCATATTTTCCAACTCTTTTTCAGTTAATTTGTTTGTTTCTGGTGATTTTTCCTTTTTAGGAGCTTCTTTTTTCTGTTCTGGCTTGCTTGCTTTTTTAGCTACAGGCTTCGCTTCTTTTTTCGGCTCTGGCTTGCTTGCTTTTTTAGCTACAGGCTTCGCTTCTTTTTTTGGCTCTGGCTTGCTTGCTTTTTTAGCTACAGGCTTCGCTTCTTTTTTCGGCTCTGGCTTGCTTGCTTTTTTAGCTACAGGCTTCGCTTCTTTTTTCGGCTCTGGCTTGCTTGCTTTTTTAGCTACAGGCTTCGCTTCTTTTTTTGGCGATGGTTTGGTTGGTCTTGGTTTAACTTGTTGTTTTGCTTGTGGTTTGCCTTGTGATTCTTCACCAGCACCACCAGCTGCATTCAACATTGCATCAGCAAATTTGTTAACGACCAATTTAATGGCACGAATTGCATCATCGTTACCCGGGATAATAACATCTACTAAATCTGGATCGCAGTTTGTATCGACCAATGCAAAGACTGGGATACCTAACTTTTTCGCTTCAAGGACTGCGTTTTTGTCTTGAATAATATCAACAACAATCACAGCTTGAGGCAATGTTTTCATCTCTTTAATACCACCTAAGAATGATTCTAGACGCTCCATTTCACGGCGCGCTTCTAGGACTTCTTTTTTCGGTAGACGATCAAACGTTCCATCTTTTTCTTGACGGTTCAAGTTATGTAATTTACGAATTGATTTGCGGATGGTTTTGAAGTTTGTTAATGTGCCACCTAACCAACGTTTTGTTACATAGAATTGTCCCGAGCGAACAGCTGCTTGTTTCACAACATCTTTCGCTTGTTTTTTTGTCCCGACAAATAAAATCTTGCCACCATTTTTACCTACCTCAAGAATTTGTTGATAGGCATCTTCCATCATTTTCACCGTTTGTTGTAAATCCACAATATGGATTCCACCACGAGATGTATAAATATATCGATCCATTTTCGGATTCCATCTCCGTGTTTGGTGACCAAAATGAACTCCTGATTCTAACAATTCTTTCATTGTTACAACGCTCATTTGTATTCCTCCTTTTGATTTTCGCCTCCACTACCTTCATCATAACAAAGCGACTTTTTCAAGCTCTCCACTCGTTACTCCAGTGTGTGTGTATTCATTACGGCTTAATTATTGTATCAAATTCCATCAATTAGTGCAAGTCTTTTTACCTTTTTTTCATATATTATATAAGCAGTTAATGTCGTATTATATCAGGATTTAATTCTTTATTATCTATGCAATTATTATGTGTGCTCATTTTACAGTAATTGGTACTGGTTGATTTAAAGAAATCTTTAACACACGAACCAATGGATTATACCCCCACAAAACGGTTAAAAATCCAGTAGAAGCCATGACCAGTTCAAACGGTAGATCAGCAATTAGATACGGTAAAAATTGATCAATTCCCGTTTGCATCATATGAAATGGAATAAACATCCACCCATAGATAAAGCCAAACACAAAGGCTAGTGATGCTTTAAAATAAATATTGTCACTTTGCTTTAAGAAAACCTGATAAATTACCGTAATTGTCATCCAACTCAATAACATAGGTACCATATAAAACAGATTAAACCCACCCATGTATAGACTATCAATTAAGACATAGCCAAGAACATAGATAAACATTTCTTTATAGGTGAATACGCTAGCAAACACAAACATCAATAAGACGGTAAATTGGATGTTCGGTAAAAAAACAAGTATCTGTTCTTGGGTGAATGTTATCGCAATTGCAAAAGCAATCATTAATAATTTTTTTGTTTCCATATTACTCGTCTCCTAACGTCATCACTTCAAAGATGATGGTATCGCCATCACGCAGTGCAATACTGTCAACACCGACACTGCTGTAAGTACCATTAATATAAATACCAATATACGTATTGTTCCAATCGGTCACAATATCTTCAATGCCTAGGATGACCCGACCATTGACAAAAGTGGTATCACAATTGAGTGTCGGTTGATAGGTTTCACTTGCACAATAAACGGTATAATTGTCTTCTAATATTGTAACCAAATCATCATCTTCAGAAAATGCTAATCTATCATCAATGATGATGTTGTCACTTTGGTCTTTAACGACAAATCGAATCTCACCAACGGTGTCGTTAATTTGTCTGGTGAGTAAAAATACGGCAATCACAGTAACAAAAATGATGCCAATGCTAAGTCCTATCTTTTTCATACTCACCACACCTTTCTATGCTGCGTCAAATGGTTGTATTGCAGTCCCTTCATTTGAATATACTTGATACATCACAAGTGCTAAAAAAGCTTGTGGTGTGCTAAATGCTAAATCTTCATCTGTATCATCAGTTAACACCCAATCGAAACTCCCCGTATCGGTTTGAAATAACAGTAAGGCATCGATGAGTGTGTTGTTATTTGTGGTGTATGTGGCACTTCGCGGATTGATATCATTGGCAATCATTGCGATAATAATTTGCGATAAACTTGATGCGTTTAATGTGCTTCCCCAGCCCATATCACGTGTCATTACACCACCATTATCCAATTGATCTGTTTCGATCCATGTTAGATAATCATTAATTAACGTTTCAACACCGGATTCATCAGTGTATTTAGCAAGAGCGATCAAATCAACTGCGCCAGTATCTATGCCAACATCATACGGTGTGTTGTTGCTAAAATAGTCAAGTGCACTAGTTTCGAAAGATGTATAATCAACTGGTGTTTCAGCACTGTTTAAAGCAATTAAAGTGTACGCTGTTTGTCCATAAGGTCCTGTTGTGGCAATACTCGCCAAATCACTAATATAGGATGACGCATCATTACCTGATGCATTGAGTAAAGCAATTGCTTTAAAATAATTGGCATAGGTATCTAAGGTTAACCCCTCAACATAATTTACAACATCACTTGAAGTTGTATAATTGTCTAGTTCATCAAGTAAACTGAGCGCTGTCACAACATAATATTGATATGTTGTATCATTGATATAATCATTGACATGATTGGTTAAAAATAATTGAATCGCATCATCAACTTGTTGTTCAAAGGCATCCCAGTACTCAATCTTAAAATCAAACACATCACCGTGTTCGAACGATGCACTTTCAACACCAACCATCGATGGATTGCCATTTTTGTAAAAGGCAATATATGCCCCGTTAAGCGGTGATAAATGTTCAAATGATATAAGCGTTTTTCCGTACTCTGTATCATTAGCAGTAATATCAAATTCACTGTCTAATAATTCAAATAAGTTACCAGAAAAGGTATCATCATACCCGAGTGCTTGACTGCGATAATCACCATAATAATCTTCATATGTGATGGTAATTATGTTGTCATAAATCTGGTTTTGTAAGGCCGCAACCTCTGCCTCTAGTTCAGCAATTTGTGTTTCGTAATCTTCAATTAATGCATCTTTGGTACTTGCGTCTTCTTCTAACGACGCGATCTCTTGTTGTAGGGTTTTAATTTCTGCCATTTTTTCATTTAAGGCACTGTTGTTACATGCGCTTAAACTGATTACAAGCATTAATGTTAAAACCACAGAGAATAGTTTTTTCATTCATGTGTCCTCCTTTTATATTTTGTAAAATAAAAAAAACCATCCTCCTGGATGATTTACCGTTTTTATAAAACTCATTTAAAAACGACATACTCATTACCCAGGAGTATTCATGTTTCTTAGATTTTAGGTAGGTCTACCGGCTGATGTTCATCCTACTTTGCGTCCTTCCCGCTAAGAAGCAGTGGACAAGCGCATTTCGTCCGAATCACGGTTGCTGGGACAGCTTGAGATTTTCACTCAATTCCCTGTTATGTCTCGCTAAGAGACACCTAACATCCAATTTTATTGTATGATACATAGTCGTTGAAGTCAATGAAATAATATAGATAATTTAGGTGTTATTTCCCAGTACTTCCAAATCCACCATTGCGTGTTGTTATAACATCAGATTCTTCAGGACTCACAAGGTACTTTTGAAAGATACCTTGTGCAACACGTTCACCTTTTTTAACGGTAACTGAATCCTTCCCAAAATTATATAATGATACAAAAATAGCGCCATCATTATCCGAATTTGAATAATAGTCTTTATCGATGATACCAACATTATTGGGAATGGTTAAATGATAGCGTTTGGGTAAACTACTTCGTGGATACAGTTTTAATACTTCATCATTTTGCATATATGCTTTTATTCCTGTCACACCTAACGCAATCTCACCTGGTTGAATCGTAACAGCTTCTATTAATGCGATGTCATAGCCAGCGCTATGTTTAGTTGACCGTTTGGGTAACTCAAACGTCAGGTGTTCATACTGCTTTGCTTTTTCGAATCCTCTCATGACATCATCTCCTTGAGCATTTCTAAAATAAAGAGTTCACGTTCTGTCCATAAATGGTGTTTATCTTGAGCCATCACTTCTTTATTAGCTTCAATTGCTTCATCAATCGTCACCCATCTTGGTTCAAAGCGCAGGTTTTGTTCATACAAATTAAGATTTTGGTCATACACGTCTATGGTAACTTCACAAAAGTAATAATAACTTCTGAGATAAAAGTATCGTCGTTCATCATATAAATCATTATACAACTGATCAGTGTAACCGAGTGATTCGTTCACACTATTGACTTTACGACCAACTTCTTCTAACACTTCACGACGCAGTGCCTCTTCACGAATTTCATCTGGTTCAATGCCACCACCTGGAAACTTATACTCATCGGTCTTTTTTGCGTGTACCATTAACAACTTGCCATGTTTAAAAATAATTGCTCGCACGCTATTACGATAAACAATTGGTAAATATCCTTTTTTTCGATCTCGTCGATCAAAAATATGTAACAATTTCATCGTTTCAACACCATCACTTTCGTTGGACAAGAAGCAAACCCATATTTCTCAATAGTAGTTTTTATCTCACGCCCTTCATCGATTAAGTCATCCATTTCTTCAGCGTGTTTCGGAATTTTTTGTGACAGTTTATCTATGGTCTTTAATAACCATTTAATTTCTTCATCTGTATTAGATTTTTTACGGTTGTATCGTAACATCCAATGATCAAGAAGTGTTAGATCTGAATGTGAGGTTACGAGGTTTTTAATTTCTTTACGTGTATATGTTTCATCGTGAATAATGCCACACAACCGATCAATTTTTGCCGCAAAATGATGTAATAGTAAATGACTTTTTTGTGCATCTGTAAGACGATCACGGACCATTTCTGCAACAATCACGATACCATCAGGTTTTAAAACGGTTTTTATTTCCTTAAAAATTTGGCTTAAATCAGTGACGTGATGAAGCGAATTACTGAAACATACAATATCAAAACTTGCAAGTTTAAAGTTTAAGTGATTAGCACTCATTTGTTTAAATACAATGCGTTCATTAGAAAAGTGTTTTCGGGCCATATCAATTGCGCTTTTTTCTTTATCAATCCCGATAATTTCACGATAGTCATCAGTTAAATCAGTTAATAGTTTAATAAAATTACCGGCGCCAGTTGCCAAATCTAAAATGCGCGGTTGTTGATATGTTGAAATATAATGATTAAGTTTTTTCACAATATCACCCACTTTGAATAATTTATTATAACATAACAAAAAATAGGATGAAAGGCCTTTTATTCTCAATAGAGCAAAAACAGATACGCCAATTAATGGAATATCTGTTTTTATTTATTGTTCAATTGCAAATTTAAGTTCTGCCTTAACAGCAATTTTATCATTTACTGTTGCAACGGCTTTTCCAATACCAACCGGTCCTTTTTGTCGAATAATTTCAACATCAAGTTTGAGTTGGTCTCCAGGAACAACTTTGTGTTTAAATTTACATTTATCAATCCCGGCAAAATATGCAATTTTACCTTTGTTTTCATCTAATGAAAGAATCGCAACGGCGCCTGCTTGTGCAAGAGCCTCAACCATTAATACGCCTGGCATAACGTGTTCTTGGGGAAAATGTCCCATAAATTGCATTTCATTAGCACTTACGTTTTTGATTGCGACAGCTCGTTTACCTGGTTCTAATTCAATCACTTGATCAATCATTAAAAAAGGATATCTGTGAGGAATAATATCTTGAATTTGATTGCTATTTAATATCATATATAACCCTACACTTTCTTAAATAAGATAGTGGCGTTATGTCCGCCAAATCCCAAACTATTTGAGATTGCCACATCAACTTTTTTAGATACAGCTTTACCTAAAGTATACTCTAAATCGCAGCCTTCGTCTAGTTCCGTTGTATTAATTGTAGGTGGAATGATATCTTCTTTTGTTGCAAGGCATGTCATAATTGCTTCAATGGCACCACTAGCTCCGAGTAGATGACCTGTCATACTTTTGGTTGAAGAAACGTGTAATTGATATGCATGGTCTTTAAATAGTCGTTTGATGGCTTTAGTTTCAGTAATATCGTTTAATGGCGTTGATGTTCCGTGGGCATTAATATAATCAATCTCATTTAGTGCCATGTTCGCATCACTTACTGCCATTGCCATACAATCTGCCGCACCCTCGCCATCAGGACTTGGAGAAGTAATATGATGGGCATCACATGTTGCGCCATAGCCCGAAATCTCACCATAAATTTTAGCTCCTCTTGCAAGGGCGTGTTCATATTCTTCTAAAATAAGTGTTCCGGCACCTTCTCCCATAACAAATCCACTTCTATTTTTATCAAACGGCATAGAGGCATTGTTTGGATCATTGCTTTTATTTAAAGCCTTCATTACATTGAACCCACCAATACCCAGTGGGATTAAAGACCCTTCGCTACCACCGGTTACTGCCACATCTAAATACCCATCACGGATTGCATGAAAAGCTTCTCCAATACTATTGGTTGCACTGGCACATGCTGTTACACTTGAGGTTGCAATCCCTTTAAGACCATACTTAATGGCAATATTCCCTGCGGCAATATTGATAATTGCCGATGGAATAAAATACGGACTGATCCGGTTGTATCCTTTTGATTGGGCACGGTTTTCTTGGTTGGCAATTGTTTCAAGTCCACCAATACCACTGCCGTAATAAACCCCTATCTGTTTTACATCTTCTTTGTCTAAGTCTAAGCTTGCATCGCGCATTGCTTCATCTGTTGCGACCATTGCATATTGGACAAATTTATCCATCCGTTTCATTTCTTTTTTTCCAAAATAGGTTTCAAAATCAAAATCTTTGATTTCGCCACCAATTTTTATGTCATTATATTCTGTGTTGATCCGTTTTAAAAAATCAATCCCATTCTTACCTTGTTTTGCATTATGCCACATTGTTTCAACGTTGTTTCCAATTGGTGATAAAGCACCTAATCCCGTTACAACAACTCGACGTCTCATATTACATTCCTCCTACTTTTTGTAATTCTAATTGACAACTTCTTATAATTGATGACACAATATCATCCACCGTTTCAATGGTATTCATCAGATAAGCTTTCGCGCCAGTAAAAATCAATCCATTTTGATCTCCATTTGCTGCATTACCCAATTGTTCAGTGATACAATATGGAATATCTTTTTTTGCACATGACTTTAGACAGTCAACACAATGTGTGACTGTGATATTGTTGGTTTTAAGTTTCTCAGTTAAATAGTTGCGAACAGCTCTTCCGGGTAACCCTGCTGGACTCGAAACCCGTACAATATCTTCCTTGGTTGCATTTAGCACCATCATCTTGTACTCGTCTGATGCATCACATTCTTTTGTTCCGATAAACCGGGTTGCGATTTGTACACCATCAGATCCTGCTTCAATAGAATGAGCCATATCTTTGCCATCATGGATGCCACCTGCTGCAATGATGGGAATTTTTATATCATACTTTTTTTCAAATGGTGCAACTACTTTTTTTGTTGTTGTTACAATTGATTCTAAAGATTCAACATCACCAGCCTCAAATTGTGCTTTTGAAAATCCTAAATGACCACCTGCAAGTGGCCCTTCACACACAATAAACGCAGGCATATACTGATAATCTCGGTCCCATTTTCTTAACATAATTTTAGCAGCCCGTGCTGACGAGATGATAAAGGCACCTTGAACTGGTGTTCCTTTAATATATGCTGGTAAATCAGTAGGTAATCCAGCACCACTAATAATAAAATCAATGTCTTGTTGACTTAAAAAGCGACAATACGTTTCATAATGATTAATCGCATGCATCACATTGACACCTAAAATCCCATCGGGATTGGTCTTTCGAATCGCATTAATTTCATCTTTTAACGCTTCTTGATTTACGCCAACAGGATCTTTTTGAAACCCTGGTTTAAACAATCCAATTTGAGCAGAACTAATCGTAGCAACAATGCCACTATTCATTGCCGCACGCGCTAATTTTTTTAGACTAATACGAATTCCCATTCCCCCTTGAATAATGGGATATTTTACACTTTTATTATTGATTGTAAGTAATGGTATTTGCATTAAATCATCCCCCCATTTACATTTAAAACTTGTCCAGTAATATAACTGGCTTTTGGACTTGCTAAAAAGAGTGCTGCATGCGCAATGTCTTCAGCTTTACCAAATGCATTTAATGGAATTTGTTGTAGATAGGCAGCTTTCACATCGTCATCTAACGCATCAGTCATTTTTGTTTGGATAAATCCTGGCGCAATTGCGTTCACACGAATGCCACGTAACCCGAGTTCTTTACTAAGTGATTTTGTTAGTCCAATTAATCCTGCTTTTGATGCCACATAATTACTTTGGCCAGGATTACCAATGATTCCTACCACACTTGATATATTAATAATATTTCCACGTTTTTGTTTCATCATCACACGAGCCACACTTTTCGACATATTCCATGCCCCTTTTAAGTTGACATCTATGACTTGATCAAAATCTGTTTCTTTCATCCGAATGATTAAGTTATCTCTTGTAATACCACTATTATTGACTAAAACATCAACACTATCAAATGTCGATTGCGCTGTTTTAACCATTGTTTGACAAGCTTCTAAATCGGTGACATCGGCATGATAGGTAATAGCGTTACCACCCAAATCTTTTATCGCAGTTACGACATCATCTGCACTGCTTTCATCAACGATATAATTCACAACAACGTTGGCTTTTTGTGCCCCAAAAGCAAGTGCGATTTTTTTACCGATACCGCTGTTAGCACCTGTAATGATAACCGTTTGATTGTTATTTTTCATTTGTTAAAACCTCCAATGCTTGCTCAAAAGATGTGACATCATGAATGAGCAATGTTTTTTGTTTACGATTGATCCGTTTGACCATGTTACATAATACTTTTTTGGGTCCAATTTCAATTAAGTAATCAATATCTTTTAACTTCTCGATAATTTGATAAAATAACACCGGCGATGTGATTTGATTAATCATATTAGATTTGAGATCTCCTTTACATAAATCACCTGTCACGTTGACATAAAGATGCTTTTGTGGGTCATTAAACTGAAGTGGTTCAATAAATGATTGAAACTTTGTTTTTGCTTCATCCATTAAAAAACTATGAAATGCGCCTTGTGTTGACAACATTATGGCCCGTTTTACACCATTTTTTGTGGCAACTTCAACCGCCTTTTTTACGCCTTTTTCTGTGCCACTAATAACCAATTGTTTAGGAGTATTATAGTTTGCTATAACAACATCTTCAAGCGGCTCAATAATGTCTTTTAAAGTTGTTTTATCGAGCCCAATCATCGCACACATCTTACCTTGATTGTTTTGCGCGGCGACTTGCATATATAACCCCCGTTTTTCTAACACTCGTAATCCGGTATTCAAATCAAATACACCGGCATCATAAAGTGCGCTATATTCACCCAGTGATAACCCAAATGTCACCTCTGATTGAATCTTATGTATCTTTAATAACTCGATAATCGCTACTTGAAATAAAAAGGTTAATGGTTGTATTTTTGCAGTATCTTTAAACGTGTTTTTATCTTTTAATGCCTCTATCGGATCATATCCTAAGATGGCTTTAGCTTGTTCAAATAGATTGGATACGAGATCGTATTCTGTTACAAAGTCAAGACCCATATCAACCACTTCACTACCTTGTCCTGTAAACATGAATCCAAGTTTCATAACACACCTGCTTTCACATAGTAGCTCTGTTCATAAATGCTTTCTAAAATCGTTTTGACCGGACGAATTGATTTGACAATACCAGCACTTTGTCCAGCCATGATACTGCCATCATC
The DNA here is from genome assembly GCA_021736285.1 of Candidatus Izemoplasma sp. Lineage (GTDB taxonomy): Bacteria > Bacillota_I > Bacilli_A > Izemoplasmatales > Izemoplasmataceae > JAIPGF01. Next base: position 4,076 of record JAIPGE010000005.1, on the reverse strand, counting down.
CATATTTCCTTCAAAAACTGCTTTCTTTAAACTTCCTAAGGTTAGTTTTTCTAATTCTGCGAGTGGTACATTTTTGTCTTCAGTTAGTTTAAGATATTGTCTTGCCATTTTATTTTTAATAACGCGAACCGGTGCGCCTGTATTGCGTCCTGTTACGATTGTATCAGTGTCTCTTGCGCTTACGACTCTTGCTTTGTAATTAGCATGAATCGGACATTCTTCACTAGCAAGTAATACGGTTCCAATTTGAACGCCACTTGCACCTAAACTTATTGCTGCATCAAATCCACGATAATCAGCAATTCCACCTGCAGCAATAACAGGGATATCAACTGCATCAACAACTTGAGGCACAAGTGTGAAGGTGGTCAATTCACCAACATGGCCACCTGCTTCTGTTCCTTCAACAATAAGGGCATCGACACCCTTTTTGGCTAAGCGTTTTGCGTAGGCAACACTCGGGACAACAGGGATAACTTTAATCCCTGCGTCTTGCCACTTTTTAAGATAGATGCCAGGATTACCCGCACCTGTTGTGACAACTTCAATTCTTTCTTCAATGACCAAATCACTGATTGCTTCAGCATAAGGACTTATCAACATGATATTGATACCAAATGGTTGCTTTGTTAATGCTTTTGCCTTCCTAATTTCTGATTTTACACGTGCAACATCCCAGCCACCGCATCCAATCAATCCAAAGCCACCTGCATTACTGACTGCTGCACACAGTTCAGCTGTTGCTATATTTGCCATACCACCTTGAATAATGGGGTACTTAGATCCTAGTAAATCGGTTAGTTTTTGCATCTTATCACCTATAGTTTAATCAATGCGCCACCATAAGTGAATCCGCCACCAAACGCAACGGTCACAAAGGTATCACCTGGTTTTAATTTCCCTTTTCGTATAGCTTCATCAATCGCAATTGGTACACTTGCAGCTGATGTATTACCATAGTTTTGAATATTTACATACATTTTATCCATCGGAATACCAACATCTTTACTGGCTTTTTCAATAATCCGTTTGTTTGCTTGATGAGCCACAACATAGTCAATATCATCTTTATGCATGTTGTTTCTTTCAAGTAGATTAACGATTGTACTTGGCATCACCCGTGTTGCAAACTTGAACACTTCTCTACCGTTCATATGGATATGATCTTGTTGAGAAATTTTGTTTTCATACGGATTTTTCAACGCTGGGCTATCACAAATAAGATGTCCTTCATCATCACTTCGACTTCCGACAATAATGTCTTTTATGCCTGGTGTCTCACTTTTAGAGATAACCATTGCCCCGGCACCATCACCGAATAAAACACATGTGTTACGATCCGACCAATCGGTTAGACGGGTTAATGTTTCTGCGCCAATAATTAAGATATGGTTATAGGCACTACTTAATATCATCTTATCAGCTATGTTTAAAGCATAGATAAAACCACTACACGCTGCATTGATGTCAAAGGTTGGTATTTCATCTAATCCCAACCGTTTTTGTAATAAATTACTTACCCCCGGAAACGCATGGTCTGGTGTAACGGTTGCGACAATGACCATCTCGATATCATTTAGTGTCACACTCGATGCCTCAATTGCCTTTAATGCAGCATTATAAGCAAGGTCTGTCGTTGTTTCATCGGTACTGATATGACGTTGTTTAATACCTGTCCGTGATACGATCCACTCATCGTTTGTATCAACGATTTTAGCAAGGTCATCATTGGTATATATTTGTCTTGGCACGGCATGACCTGTGCCATTTATTTTTGAATACTTCATCGTTTAATTCCTCCTAAGTTGTCATAATTAAACCGTTGGAAAAAGCCTATTTTACGATATTTTTGATACCGTTTTTGTAGCAAATCACTTTGTTTAATGCTCTTCAGAGCAAGTAGCTCTTTAATGATCGTCTGTTTGGTCTTTTCAAACGTTTGTGTCGGATTATAGTGCGCCCCACCAATCGGTTCTTTAATAATACCATCAATAATGCTTAGTTCTTCTAAATCATAACTGGTGAGTTTCATACTTTCAGCAGCTGCACTAGCTTTGCTGGCATCTTTCCATAAAATAGAAGCATATCCTTCAGGACTTAATATTGAATAGATAGCATTTTCTAACATTAAGATTTGATCTGCAACACCTAGTGCAAGGGCACCACCACTACCACCTTCACCAATGACAAGGGCAATAATCGGAACTTTCAAATGACTCATTTCATAAAGATTCTTAGCAATTGCTTCCCCTTGTCCACGTTCTTCAGCACCAATCCCCGGATACGCACCTGGCGTGTCAATTAGTGTCACAATTGGACGATTAAATTTTTCAGCTTGTTGCATCAATCGCAATGCTTTACGATATCCTTCTGGGTGTGGCATTGCAAAATTCCGTGTAATATTTTCATCAACAGTTTTGCCTTTTTGCTCAGCAATAATTGTGACAACTATTCCATCAATTTCACCAATTCCGCCAATGATACTACCGTCATCACGGTATAAACGATCGCCATGTAATTCAATGAAAGAATCACACATATAATTGATGTAGTCTTTTGCGGTTGGTCGATTTTGATGTCTTGCTAATAACACTCTATCCCAAGCAGTTAAATTGGTCATTGCAGTATGTTTATAATCTTCAATTTTTTGTTTAATTGAAACAATTAATATATCATCTTCCATTGTTTCTAATTGGGTTAACAATGATTTTAGTTTCCGTTCTTTATCTAAAATATTCATCCCATCACCTTCTTATGATAGTGCAATAACTGACTCAGGGTCTGTTTCATCTCTTTACGGTCGACAATCTGATCAATGAATCCTTTTTCTAATAAGAATTCACTGCGTTGAAACCCTTCAGGCAATGTTTCATTTATTGTTTGTTCGATAACTCTTGGTCCCGCAAAGCCAATCAATGCGCCTGGCTCAGCAAGAATAATATCACCTAATGTGGCAAAACTAGCAGTAACACCGCCGGTTGTGGGATGGGTTAAGACACTGATATATAATAGTCCTTGATTACTGTGTTGTTTTACAGCAGCACTGGTTTTGGCCATTTGCATTAAGCTAAAAATACCTTCTTGCATACGGGCGCCACCACTGGCAGTAAAGATGATAATAGGCAATTGTTTATAGATTGCATATTCAAAACTTTTAGTTACTTTTTCGCCAACAACACTACCCATGCTTCCCATTAAAAAATAGCTATCCATAACCCCAATGACACAGGGATTTCCAAGAATTTCACCATACCCATAAATGTATGCTTCATCGAGTTTTGTTCGCTCTTGATATGACTTAATTTTTTCGTCATAGCCTTCGTTAAATAACGGATTTAATGTAATAAATCCGAGCCCTTTTTCAACAAAAGAACCACTATCTACTGTGAGTCGAATTCTATCGACCGCGCGCATTCTAAAATGCTCATTACAATGCTTACAGGTAAAGAGTGTTTTTTTCATATGGGTCATATTTACTGTTTCTTTGCATTTTGGACATTTCTCATACAACCCTTTTGGTACATCAACCGCATGCTTATAATTTTGTTTAACTTTTAGATATTTTGCTTTCTTAGCCTCTTTTTTTCGTGTTTCAAATGCTTTAACGAGTTCATTCATCGTCATCACCTATCAGTGTATCTCTATATTTTGCAATAAATGATGTATCAAAGTCACCTTCAACAAACTTAGGATGGGTAACAATTTGTCGACAAAAATGTCGATTATGAGATAATCCCTCGATAATCAATTCATCGAGTGCTGCTTTCATTTTTTTAATTGCTGCTTCACGGGTGTTATCGTGGACAATTAATTTACCAATCAATGAATCATAATAAGGGCTAACGGTATATCCTGTATAAATAAAACTGTCAAACCGAACACCAAATCCATTGGGCACATGTAGTAATGAAACATGTCCGGGGGATGGTCTGAAATCATGATTAGGATCTTCAGCATTGATTCGACATTCAATCGCATACCCTGTTAATGTCACATCTTCTTGCTTAATTGTTAATTTTTCGCCACTTGCTACACGAATTTGTTCTTTAATTAAATCAATTCCTGTTACCATTTCT
>JAIPGE010000004.1 GCA_021736285.1 Candidatus Izemoplasma sp. | reverse complement strand
CAAATTGTTTTCATTTAAGCAATTCGAATCAGTACTTTTCTTGAACACAGCTATTATCAAAAGAAATATTTTTTTAACTTTTTTCCACTATTTTAAAAAAGTTTTCCATAACCAGTTTTTTATGCAAACTAATTAACGACATAACTATAACATCAACCTAATTGACCAGAGGATTGTGGAAAACTATGTGGATAAAAAGAATGACAAAAGCTATTGACTTTATTTCTTTAAAGTGCTTAAATATAAGTGTGAAGAGGAGTTATAAGTAAGTATCTCAAGAATAAGCAAAGTGTTTTAGATTCTAAATTATTTTAGTAATTTAAACTATTCGCATTGTTCAACTTAAGTATCTGTTACGGTATTTAAGAAAGGGTATTTATAAAATCCTGAATAAGGTCTCCTCTTCCTTTTATATGGAAACAACGTAGCAAAATTTAATCATTGCTACATTAAAATAAACACCTTTAAAGTGATTTTGAGTACACTTTAGAGGTGTTTTTTTATGTTGTCTATTGAATTGCTTGTTCAATCACATCATAGATCCATTCGATATTTTCTTTGGTTAATGCTGAAAAGGGAATAAACTGATGTTTTTTAATACCCAATGTCTTTAACAATTCTTCTTCTTGCTTCAAGCGTTTTGTTTTGGGAACTTTATCCATTTTAGTACCAATCACAATTGTTGGAATATTATAGGTTGCTAAATAATGAAACATATTTTGATCAGCTTTGGTCGGTGGATGACGAAAATCAACCAACTGAAACACGAGACGTAATTGTTCGCGTTCTAATAAATATTCATCAATCATCTGTGTAAACGCTGCGATATCTTTTTTACTGCGTTTGGCATACCCATATCCCGGCACATCAACAAAATAAAACGCCTTGTTGATTTTAAAAAAATTAATTGTTTGTGTTTTACCTGGTTTACTTGAAGTATATGCAATGTTTTTACGTCCTAAAATTGAATTGATTAAGCTACTTTTTCCCACATTACTACGGCCAACAAAGACAATTTCTGGTAAAAAGTCCTCAGGATAGTGTTCACTTGTTACGGCACTGGTCGTAAATTCAACATCATGAATTTGCATTATTGTTCCGCCTTTCTAAGCGTTTGATAAAGGCTAATATATCTTTTTCAATTTGGGATTTATCTGGTCCCAACAAAGCTAAGTGTTCGCTATTTTCATAGTCTTTACGTTCTTTAATGGTACTTGTTGATAGTGTCATTAACATATCGGATGATGTTTTATACCGGTTTTGATCTTTTTTTCCTTGAACGACAAATAGTGGTGCGGTAATTTTCTTTAAGTTAGCTGTTTGTCCAAGTTCAATGACAAAATCAAAATATTTTCGACGGTGTTGCTCGTAGTCTTTAACTGTAACATCGTTCTTTTTTTGTGCAAAATCACGAATGTCATAGGCGATTGGAAAACCAATGATTGGCGCATTGACTGTAATCAGTCCAAACAGATCACTGTTTTCTGCCAATTTAACGGCAAGACTACCACCGATGCTCATGCCAATCACAACAACCTTCAAGTGATTATCTTTTAAAGATTGATAAGCATTTTTAACGTCTTTATCCCATTGATAGATATCGGTTTCAATAATGTCTTCAAAGGACTGATCATGCCCTGTTAATACAGGCACGTGAACGGTATATCCGGCAGCATTTAGTTTCTTTGCTAAATCAGACATTTGCGATGGCGTTTCATACAGCGAATGCAGTATCAACACACCAACTGAATGATTCCCTGTTAAAGAAATCGCTTGGTTAAGCATTGGCATTCTCCTTTATGAAGTTTTTAATTTCTTGAATCAACAGTTTTATATCCTGTTTGGTGATATCATTATGTAGTGCAATACGTAAATAGTCACCTTTATAACCACCAATAATGATGTTTTTCTGATTTAAATAAGTGGCGAGTTTGTGAAAATCAAGTGTGCTCTTCACAAATACCATATTAATATCTAAACGTTTAAAGTCAATACTGAATTCAGGCATGTCATCTAGAGTTTTAGCCAAAAATAGGGCATGTTCATGATCAATATGTAACCGGTGGCGCATCTCTTTTAATGAAATAATACCCGGTGCCCCTAAGACACCGACTTGGCGCATGCCTCCACCTAATAATTTTCGACCTTTACGTGCTTTTTCGATAAATGTTTTATCACCACACATGATGCTACCAACGGGTGCAGCTAATCCTTTTGATAAACAAAAGGTGACACTATCAACATAACGGGTAATTTGTTTAACATCCACATCTAATGCGGTCGCTGCATTAAAGAGTCGGGCGCCATCTAGATGGACCTTTAGATTGTTTTTTTGGGCAAGCGTATAAACATCTTTCATGTAACTAATCGGTAACACAACACCACTGCCATGTGCATTTTCCAAACAAATAAGTGAGGTATCGGGATAATGGACATCTTGCGTTCGAATGCTCTCTTGGATTTGATCAAGCGGTAACATCCCTCTATCTTCTGCGATTAGTTGAAAACTAACTTGTGATAACACAGCGGTTGCGCCAACTTCATAGGTTTTAATGTGTGAATGCGCACCGACAATAATTTCATCACCACGTTTAGTGTGCGTCATAATCGACAACTGGTTGCCCATTGTACCACTAGTAACAAATAATGCTGCTTCTTTACCGGTAATTTGTGCAGCCAAACGTTCTAATTAGTTAATTGTTGGATCATCTTGATAGACATCATCACCAACAATGGCGTTGGCCATTGCTTGTCGCATTTTTACAGTTGGCTTTGTGACGGTATCACTTCTAAAATCAATCATTGTCTCACTCCTGTTCACTATCTTCTATTATAACAAATCTTTGTGATGAACAAAATACTTTCCAAAAAAAAGTGAAGCAAAGTGCTTCACTTTTTACTTGAAGTTATCATTTACTGTTATTCTTCTTCTGTTTCTAATTCAACTGCATCTGGTAATAAGAGTTTGAGTAAGAATGCTGTTAATACGGTTCCTGCAGCAAGGGCAATAATAAACCATACCCAACCACTCATGACAGGTACAACAAATAATCCACCATGTGGTGCTGGTGATGCAACACCAAACAGTCCAACTAATGCACCAGCCAAAGCACTACCAGCAATAATTGATGGTAATACAGCTTTCGGATTTGCTGCTGCAAACGGAATGGCACCTTCAGTAATGAAACTAAATCCCATTACCCAGTTGGTTTTTCCAGCTTCAATTTGTTGTTCATTGAATTTACCTTTGAATAAAACAGTTGCTAAAGCGATACCAAGTGGTGGGGTCATTCCCCCAGCCATAACAGCAGCCATTAATGTGGTGGATACGCCACCTGCGAGTGTTCCAACACCAACGACATATGCTGCTTTGTTAATTGGTCCACCCATGTCGACAGCCATCATTCCGCCAGCCACAAGGCCAACTAATATAGCACTTGTCCCTTCAAGTCCCGTTAAGAAATCAACAAGTCCTTCATTGATAGGTGTGACAATTAAGTTAACAAGTAACATCGCAAGTGCGGCAAGTATTGTTCCAAATAATGGGAATAACAATACTGGTTGAATACCACGGAAAGAACGAGGTAATCCTTTGAATAACTGTTTTAATCCAAGGACGATATATCCAGCAATAAATCCAATAAGTAATGCGCCTAAGAAACCACTGCCACCGTTACTAGCCAATGCTCCACCAACAAATCCGGGAACAAATCCTGGACGATCTGCAATCGAATATGCGATAAATCCTGCCAAAATTGGTAGCATAAATCCGAATGCAACTTTACCTGTGTCACCAAACCATGCAGCAACACTGTTTCCCCAACCATAATCACTTGCCCCGATGTTTCCTGCATCAAGCAAGAATGCTAGAGCAATCATAATTCCCCCAGCCACGACGAATGGGATCATTTGTGATACACCACTCATAATGTGCTTGTAAATGTTTGAACTTTTCATGAAACTTCCTCCTCTATATTTTTGTTTATTTGTGCTCGTAAGTTTTAAATTTGCCATCCAATGCATCTTCTACAAGTTTTTTACTATTTTTTATTGCTTCTGACACACTGACTTCAATTAACGGTTTGCCATCAAAACGTTTCATTTTTACACGTGCATCTGCGGCAACAATCACCGCTACCGCTTCTTCAATGTCTTTATCTGATAATTTGTTTTCAACACCGATTGAACCATTGGTTTCAACTTTTGCTTTTGCACCAGCTTTTTTTGCTGCTTTCTCAATACTTTCGGCAGCCATATACGTATGTGCTATCCCTGTTGGACATGATGTTACACCGACAATTAATTTCATTTTTCTTCCTCCTTATCAATTTGACTTAATGTATGAATTAATGCTTCTTTTGTTTTCGCGTTACGTAATTCTTCTCTAAATGTTTCATCCATTAACCCGCGTGATAATTTTGCGAGTGTTCTTAAATGAAGATTTTCTCCCCCTTCTGGGGCAGCAATCATGAAGAAAAGATCAGTCTCTTTGCCATCTAAGCTATCATAATCAAATCCTTCATTTGTCCGACCAAATACTAGACTAGGCCGTTTAACGTATTTGGTTTTAGCATGGGGGATGGCGACACCATAGCCAACACCAGTACTTCCTAAGGCTTCACGTTTGTTGACTTCTTCAACAAACTTATCTAAATCACTGATTCTGTCATCGCTTTTTAACAATTCTGCCAATTCTTGAATTACATCTTGTTTTGTTGAAGATGATAACTCAAGTGTAATGATGTCTTTGGTAATTAAATCTACAATTTTCATCTTTTCACCTCATTAACCACAACTTGGTTTAAATACTTATCTATATCTTCTATCTTCGCTAAACTATAGCTAAAAGCAGTTGCTGTTGCACAAGCAACAGCTAATTGATAGGCTTGTTTATCATTATGACTTTCCGTATATGCACTAACAAAACCAGCCACCATACTATCACCTGCACCAACAGTGTTTTTTACATCTCCAATAATTAAATCTGCTTGATAAATATATTGATCATTGAAATATAGTGAGCCCTTTTCGCCACGTGATACAATAACATTCTTGGCGCCTAAATCAATTAATTTCTTGCCATACTTAATAATTTCTTCTTCATTATTTAAAATTACATCAAAATATTCTTCAAGTTCATGAATGTTTGGTTTCACAAGGAGTGGTTGATATGGTAGAATATCTAACAATGATTGTCCTGATGAATCAATAATAAAATCAATGTTTTTATGATGACATTGTTTGGCAATCTCTAAGTAACTATTTTGCTTCGAACGGCCTTGCGATCCCCCACAGACTAATATATCATCGGTGTTTAATGTATCAATAAAATCGGTTAAAAGTTTGAGTTCTTCAGCACCGATAATGGGACCACTTTGATTGATTTCAGTTTCTTCATCATCAACAAGTAATTTAACGTTGATCCGTGTTGGTGAAGGAATATCGATAAAATGATTTTCAATGTTTAATTCATCTATTAAATGTTTTTTGATGTAAGTACCTGTAAATCCCCCGGTGTACCCAATCGCAATACTTTTCGTATCAAGTTCTTTTAACACCATTGATACATTGATGCCCTTACCCCCAACAGTAAATTTGCTGAATGATGATCTATTTAATGTGCCGAGATTAAATGTATCACATTCAATTCGATAATCAATTGCTGGGTTTAGTGTGCACGTATAAATCATTAATAACACTCCTAACCTTCATTAATAAGATGTCCTTCATCACGTGATGCAAATACGTAATTTGTTTGTTTATTATATTTTGAAGTATCTGCTAGAACATATGTCACATTACTATGTTTTATCACTTCGTGTTTGAGACTACCTTCTCGAATTTCTGGTGTTGTATAGCTCTCATCATTATAACCATTAACACCCATAAAACACTTATCAAAATGATATTTTTGAATAGATTGTATTGCTTGTTCACCAACTATAGCTGTTGTAATATATTTAACTTCGCCACCAACCATATAAACACTGAAATTTAATCGTGATGCTTCAATGGCGATATTTAATCCGTTGGTAACAATCGTGATATTTTGTGCTTGAATAAACCGCAACATATAATAGGTAGTTGATCCAGCATCAATATATATAAAATCATTATTTTTAATTTTTTTGGCTGCTTTTTCACCAATAACTGACTTCTCAGCTACCTGTTCGCCAAGTCGTCGGTTTAATAAAATATCAGGATCGTTTTGTTGATTTAAAACAATACTTCCGTAAAGTTCAACCAAAAATCCTTCTTTAGCCAACTCTTTTATATCTCGTCTAATCGTTGATTCACTCGCTTCAATAATATCTGACAATTCACTAATTTGAACGTCTTTATGTTGTTGAAGATAATTTTTAATAGCTTTTATTCGTTTACTTTTTTGCATATAATCACTCCTGAAACGCTTTCATATCTAATTTAATTGTATCACTTTTCCAAAGTTTGTCAAACTTTTTCGTTACTTTTCCATTTTTTTTCATGTTTTTGTGTGAAAAGCCAAAAAAAATAAGGCCGAGGCCTTATTTTGTAAGTTTTAAAAATAATTCAATTTCATCTTTAATGACATCTAAACTAGTTTTCCAAAAATCTTTATCCGCAACATCTAGTCCAACGAGAGCTGCGACGTCTTCAACAGACATTTGTCCTGTTTTTTGCAGAAGTAAGTTGATTTTACCAACAAAGTCACTACCTTCTTTTTTATACGCTGCATAAATTCCTTTAGCAAACAATAGTCCAAATGCATATGGGAAGTTATAAAAAGATAGCCCACCGATGTAATAATGTGGTTTGTTAAGCCATGCATAGGCGTGCATATATTCTTCATCAAGTGCATCACCGTAAGCTTCTTTTTGGGCATTAAGCATCATCTCTTTTAACATATCTGGATTCAATGGGGTATCTTTTCGTGTTTCAAAAACATTTGATTCAAATAAGAAACGTGAATAAATATCAACAATAACTTGTGTTGATCCCATGATAGATTGTTCTAAGATAAATATCTTTTCCTCTTTTTTTGCATCTTCTAGGGCTGCATTTTTGACAATCGTTTCGCAAAATGTTGATGCGGTTTCAGCGACTGGCATCGTATAACTTGAATTAATTGGGCGTTCTTTGAAGATTTGATCGCCATGATAGGCATGACCAAGTTCGTGTGCTAACGTAATTACATTACTAAAACTTCCTGTGAAGTTGGTTAGAATCCGTGATTGTTTTATAGGATGGAGATTTGAACAAAATGCGCCACCACGTTTGCCATCTCTTGGTGTGAAATCAATCCATGATTCATCCCAAGCCCGACGGGCAAGACCTTCTAAGTCATCACTGAATGTTTTAAAGTTTTTAAAGATATAAGTCATTGCTTCTTCTTCAGAAAATGTCTGTGAACTTTTTCCCAATGGAGCGAACAAATCATAATATGGTATTTGATCGTTATGTCCGAGCAATGAGCCTTTTCGTTTTAAATATTTTCGGAAAACCGGGAGATATTCTTTCATTGCAGCAAGTAAGGCATCTAATGTCGATTGTTTCATCCGTGATTGTTCAACAGCTTGTGCTAATGGACTGTCATAACCGCGTAATTTAGATAGTGTATTTACTTCACCTTTGACACCGTTCATCGCATAAGCAACTGCCCGTTCAATTTTTGGATAGGCTTTTTGTTCTGCTTCATACGCTTTTTTACGAACAGATTGATCTTTATCACTTGATAAGTTTCTGATTTCACTTAAAGTGATTTGTTTGCCATCATAATCTACCTTTAATGTTGAAGTAAGTTCTCCTTGCAGTTGACTCCAAGCACTAGAACCTGTATTCTTCATTTTAGCAATGACGGCCTCTTCTTTGTCACTTAGCACATGCTTGGCCCGTTCTAGTGTTCGCGTTAAGAAATATGTCGTATCGTTAAGGGCATCGGTGCTTTGGATAATTTCATCTAAATTCTCAACTTGTGGTAACCATTGTGTAAAACGAGTTGTTGCATACGTGGTGTTACTTGATAACTCCTGTAATTTGTTCATGTATTTACGCGCCTTTTTATTTCCGGCATCAACACTAATTGAGAGCGAACAGAAGGCAAACGCTTTGCGAAAGTATGTCTGTAAACTTTCTGTTTGGTTTAAGTACGTCACTAATTTTTGTAACGCATCGTCGGTTGAATCAAACCCGCTTTTTGCAAAATCGTTCATTGTTTTAATTTCAAGTTCGATTGTTTTTAAGTCTTGTTGGAATGCCTCTGAATCAAATGATGAATATAAGGCATCTAAATTCCATGTTTTCAATTGAATTCCTCCTTTATATACCTTAATCATACCATATAACATACAGTTTCTAAATAGTCAATCGATGACGAATTGTCACAAAAAAACACCCAAAATCATTGGGTGTTTAAATTATTTGAGTACTCTTGTGATGATTTCATCGATGGTATCGACAGTCACAATTTCAAGACCGTCTTGAACATCTTTTGGAATATCTTCTAAATCCTTGATATTTTCAGCTGGAATCATAATTGTTTTTAAGCCACTGCGGTGAGCCGCAATTGATTTTTCTTTTAAGCCACCAATTGGTAATACCCGTCCGCGTAACGTAATTTCACCTGTCATACCGATGAAGTGATCCACTTTTCTGTTAGTTAAGACACTAATAATTGCTGTTGTGATTGTCACACCAGCACTTGGTCCGTCTTTTGGCACTGCGCCTTCAGGGACATGAATATGAATATCATTTTCTTTAAATATATCCATATCAATACCAAGTTTCTCAGCATTAGATTTCACATGACTGAGTGCTGCTTGTGCACTTTCCTTCATTACATCACCAAGTTTACCAGTTAAAACTAAGTTGCCTTTACCTTTATAATAAGTGACTTCAACTGGTAACGTATCGCCACCAAATTGGGTATAAGCTAATCCTGTTACAACGCCGATTTGATCATCTTTTTCAGCTTTTGAATTTTTGAATTTAGGTTTTCCTAAATAATTAACCAAGTCATCTTTGTCAATATCAACTTTGTCTTTTTTATCACCTAAAATAATTTTAATCGCTTTTCTGACAAGTGACCCAAACAAACGATCTAATTGTCTAACACCAGCTTCACGTGTATAACTTTGAATGATTTCCATAATTGCTTCATCGGTGATGTTGAATTTCTTTCTGTCTAAACCATGGGTATCCAATTGTTTACTAATTAAGTGAAGTTTGGCTATTTTTGATTTTTCCAATTCAGTATAACTTGAGAGTTCAATGATTTCCATCCGATCGCGTAATGGTGCAGGGATATTCCCTAAGTAATTCGCTGTTGCGATGAAAAGCACATCGCTCAAGTCATATTCATCTTCAAGATAATGGTCACTAAAGTTGGCATTTTGTTCTGGATCAAGTACCTCAAGTAGCGCCGCACTTGGATCACCTTTATAATCATAACCTAGTTTATCAACCTCATCTAATAGAAACAATGGATTGATTACTTTGGCTTTTTTCATGCCTTGTAAAATACGTCCTGGTAATGCACCCAAATAGGTTCTGCGATGTCCTCTAATTTCAGATTCATCTTTGACACCACCAAGCGATTGTTTGACAAATTTCCGGCCTAATGCTTTAGCAATGCTTTGGGCAAGTGATGTTTTTCCAACACCCGGTGGTCCAACCAAACATAAAATTGTTTGGGGATTCTTCCCAGTTAAAATTTTAACAGCCAAATATTCAATTATCCTTTCTTTGACTTTTTCTAGGCCAAAGTGGGTTTTGTCTAGTGCCGTTTCTGCTTTATGAATATCGGTCTCATCAATGCTTTCTTCATGCCATGGTAAATCTAATAGAAAATCAATGTATGTTCGAATGACACCTGATTCACCACTTGATGTCGGAATCGATTGATATCGTTGTAATTCATATAATGCTTTCTCTTCAATATGTTTTGGCATTTTTTTAGCCAAAATACGTTCTTTTAATTCTTCAATATCGCTTTCTTTTTTTACCTTATCGCCAAGTTCTTCTTGGATAGCCTTCATTTTTTCCCGTAGATAATACTCTTTTTGATTTTCATCGATGTTTTTCTTGACGGTCATATTAATTTGATTTTCAATATCCGTCATATATTTTTCTTTTTCAACATCTTCAAGCAAATACGTTAACCGTTTGTTTAATGAGTCGGTTTTTAAATACTTGAATTTTTGGTTTTCACTGACTTTCAAATTACTCGCAATTAAATCACATAGTTTGTCACTAGAAACACCTTTTTGAATTGCTTCAATGACCTGTTTCGGATTATTGAGTACTTGTTTGCTGTTGTCTAGAATTTGTTTGGTTAACATTCTAACTAACGCAAGTTCGTGATCAATGTCCTCTTGCTTTGTTGGTAATGTTTTAAACGTGCTTAAAAAATATGGTTTTACTTGGTTAATTTCTTCAATTTGCGCACGAATAACAGGGTCAAATTTAACTTTATAATTTTTATTTGGTAATTTGATTTTTATTCCGATTTTCGCAACAACACCATATTCCAAGACATTATCTTTGGTTGGTGTGTCATGAGTGGGATCTTCTTGCACAAGTAAAAGAACATACCCATCATAATTGTTTTCGGCTTCTGTTAATGCGTTTTTGGATATCACGCGTCCGACTTCAATACGTAGATCAGTATGTGGAAACGGTGCAACGCCCCGAATCGCGATACTTGGCAATTGGCCTTCGGTGTAAACATTTCTTTCGTACATAATCTCACCTCTTTTTGTGTACTTCTTCTTACATTATAATTATACGTTTAAATGAACTATTTTTCAATGAATAAACATTTCAACACATCTTTGATTTCCTAAACTATTATAGTATATCTTAACTTATTTATAAAGCAATACGAAAAAAAAGATACAAAGAAAAAACCAGCAATTACACTGGTTAGATTAAAGCTTGTTCAACCAACACTTTTTCTAGTGCGTTAAAGACTTCTTCTTGATCGTCGCCATCAACTTGGATGGCAATCATTGAATTTCTAGGTACCCCTAAACTCATTACTGCCATAATTGATTTTAATGTCATTTTCTTGTCTTGAAATTCAATCATAATCTCGTTCTCAAATTTAGTCGCTTCTTTAACTAGCAAGCTTGCAGGTCTTGCGTGAAGCCCTGCTTCATCAACAATCTTGTATTCTCGTCTCATTGTGTTTTCTCCTTTACTCTGTTTTCTATATATTCTTTTACTTCTTGGTTCGTTTTAAAATCTAAGACTTTTTGCGCTTCTTTTTGCATCTCTTTAAACGATAACTGACTAAAGAGATGTCTTGTCCGTAATACACTAGATGCACTCATTGAAAACTCATCTAAACCTAGTCCTAATAAGATTGGTGCGGCAATAGAATCCCCAGCCATTTCACCACACATACCTGTCCATATACCAGCGTCATGTGATGCATCAATTACCATTTTTATTAATCGCAATAATGAGGGGTTATACGGTTGATACAAATAACTTACTTTTTCGTTCATCCGTCCTGCCGCAAAGGTATATTGAATTAAATCGTTGGTTCCGATACTAAAGAAATCGACTTCTTTGGCAAATTGATCGGCTAAAATAGCAACTGATGGAATTTCAACCATAATACCCACTTTGGGCTCGCCAACTTCTTGATTGTTGGCAATACATTCTTTTTTAGCCTCTGCCAAGACAGCTTTGGCCTCACGCAATTCATTTAGGGTTGCAACCATGGGAAACATAATGTGGAGGTTACCATATTTGCTTGCACGCAATAACGCCCGAAGTTGTGTTTTAAACATTTCTTTTTCTGCCAAACATAAGCGTAGCGCTCGATGTCCTAAAAATGGGTTAAGTTCTTCATCTAACGGTAAATAATCAAGGTGTTTGTCGCCCCCGATATCAAGGGTACGAATAATAACTTTTTTATCTTTCATTGCGTCTAATACTTTTTTATAAGCGACAAATTGTGCATTTTCTGTTGGCATCTCGTCGCTGTTCATATAAAGAAATTCCGTACGGTATAAGCCAATCCCTTCTGCACCATTTTTTTTGACTGCTTCAAGGTCATCTGGTGAGCCGATGTTGGCTGCGATTTCAACAGAATGATCATCTGTTGTTGTGCTTGATTTATCCATATATTGTTGCCAAATTTCCACTTTTTCAGCATATTCATCGCCTTTGTCGTGATAGGCTTTAATTGTATTTTCATCAGGATTAATAATCACTTCGCCATCAAGACCATCTAAAATAACACAATCGCCATCGGTTACCAACTCAGTTATTTTTTTCGTTCCAACGATGGCTGGAATTTCTAAACTTCTCGCCATAATTGCACTATGTGATGTCCGACCACCAATATTGGTAATAAACCCACGTACAAATTCTTTATTCAGTTGTGCGGTATCACTTGGTGTTAAATCATTCGCTACAACAATAACTTCTTCATCAATTGTTGTAGGATCATTTAATTTAATGTTTAATAGATGGGCAATTACTCGTCTACTGACATCAACGACATCAGCAGCGCGCTCTTGCATATATTCATTATCCATCGCTTTAAATGTTTCCGCAAATCCGTTCGCAACTTCTTGATACGCATACGCTGCTGTTACATGTTCAGTATTGATTTTTTCTTCAACTTGCCTTGCCATTTCGGGATCGTTAACAATTTGAATATGGGCATCGAATATCATTGCGTGTGCTTCATCTAAATCATTGAGTGTTTTATCTTTGATTGCTTCAAGTTCTAGTTCTGAAACTTTCAGTGCATCTTTTAATTTTTCTTTTTCAGCATTCAAATCTGTCGCTGTTTCTTTTTTAGCAGTGACATCAACATCTTCAAGGATAAATACATTTGCAATGGCGATGCCATCACTGGCTGCGATACCTTTAATCTTTTTCATGTTTTCGCCCTTTCCATACTGTGTTTTTTAATAAATGTCTTATCTTAATTATAGAAACAAAAATTGAATTTGTAAAGGAAGAACGCGTATTCGACTCATTTTATTGTGAAAAATACTTAAAAACCCAATTTGCAAAGCCATCGTCTGCATTTGAATCGGTGACTTGATCTGCTACAGCAAGCGCATCTTTCGAGGCGTTTTGCATCGCTACGCCAATGCCAGCAACTTCTAACATCTCTATATCATTATCTTGGTCACCAAAAACCACAATCTCATCCATGGTGACATTAAAATGCTCAGCTAAACGGATTAATGCCTTCCCTTTATTGTTACCCACAGGATTAATATCAATAAAACCAACACTGCTTGAAACGACTGATATCCCCTCTTTTTGAGCCATAATATCAGAAATCACTTGATGCCGTTTCGGATCATATTCAATTAATAGTATTTTATGAAATTTGTAGTCAGTGATATTTGTGATCTGATCAATATCTTTAAAAGTTGCCTGTTGTTGCTTTGGTAATGATTGATTGCGCTTTTCAAAAAAGGCAAGTCGGGGGTTTGGTCGTGACAAGATCATATCACGGTGGTATGGCATATAGGTAATATTTTCTTGTTCGCAATATGTAATAACATCCCGAACAATTGCTTTATCGATGACGTGTTCATACAAACGTTCACGCTTAAAAGGATGTCCAATCACACTTCCATTGTACATAATTACTGGAATATCAATCGCTAATGTATCAACAACTTCTTTTACCAGTTGGTCTGGACGTCCGGTCGCAATCGTGAAAATAATATCGTGTTGGCGCAATAAATTTATTGCTTCCTTTGTTTTTTTTGAAAGACTTAAATCTGGTTGTAGTAGTGTGCCATCTAAATCGGCAACGACCATCTTTATCATGTGTTATCACCTCATATAATAATTAAGGAAAAAGGCATTACCTTAGGCAATGCCTTTTAAATACTTATTCAATTACTAAATTATCAACTAAGAAATCAATTGTTTTACGGTAAACAACTTCATGTTTAACCGCATCTTCATTCACTGCCGCCTTGATTTGTTCAAGACCCATGTTGTATTGTTTGGCAAGTTCATCGTATTTCGAATCGACTTCTTCATTTGAAGCTGTGATGTCTTCATTCGCACCAATCGCTTCAACAACTAAGTTGTAAGAAACAGATTTTTCGGCATCTTTCATCATGTTTTTATCAAAATCTTCTTTGGTGATGCCGCTGAATTGTAAGTATTGTTCTAATTCTAAGTTATATTGTTTTGCTTGTTGTTTAACGTTATCTACTAAACGATTTTTTTCATTTTCAATCATTTCTTTCGGTAAATTGAACGTTGCATTTTTCGTTGCTTCTGCAACAGCAAAATCAATTCGTGCATTTTTGTTACGTTCTTCTAATTGATCTTTTAAAGTTTGCTTGGTGTCAGTTTTTAAATCCGCGATGGTGTCAATCCCGTCACGATCTAATTCTTTGACAAACTCTTCTGTTAACTCTGGCGTTTCGGTAACTTTAATTTCATGTAATTTTACTTTGAATACAGCGTCTTTACCTTTTAGGTTTTCAGCTTGATAATTTTCTGGGAACGTTACTTTAATCTCACGTTCTTCACCAGGTTTCATCCCTTTCATGCCTTCTTCAAAGCCAGGAATGAATTGCCCACTACCAATTTTTAATTCATAGTTTTCTGCTTTGCCACCTTCGAAAGCTTCGCCATCGACAAATCCTTCAAAATCAAAGATTGCAGTGTCGTTATCTTCAACTGATCCGTCTTCTTTTAAAACAAGTTCAGCGTTTTGTTGTAACAATTTGTTGATTTCTTCATCAACTTGTTGATCAGTGACTTCTGCGGGTTGTTTTTCGAATTTTAACCCTTTGTAATCACCTAATGTTACGTCAGGTTTTACAGCAACTTCTGCTACATATGTGAAGCCTTTGCCGCGTTCTACTTTGGCAACGTCTAAGTCAATTTTAGGTTGCGCAACCACTTCAATCTCATTGCTTGTGACAGCATCAACGTATGTTTCTTGTAACACATGGTTGATTGCTTTATCATATAGTGATTCAACACCATATTTTTTTTCATACACACTTTGTGGTACGTTTCCTTTTCTAAATCCTTTGACTTCCACATCATCCTTGATTTCAGCGTATGCGTGCTCAAGTCCGTGGTCCAATTGTTCTGATGTTACTTCGATTTCAATGCGAACTTTACTGTCGCTTAATTGATCGATTTTGGCCATATTATTATTCCTCCTAATATTCAAAAATACCAACTTATTATAACATACATATTACATTTGTAAACCGAATTACTAAATCTTTCTTAGATTGTCCAATATTTCAACCATCGCCCAAGTATCTTGTTTACAGTACTCGATAAGGGCATTGATAGTCTTGTTTTTTTCTTCTTGTGTCATTGTTTGATAACTGGCGTAAGCATAGACTGCTTGCATCCCATTTCCAACAACCATTCCCGCGTAAGTTAATTCACTAAAAATCGGTAAAACTTTTTTGATGCTGTAACTACCGTCAAGGTCTTCGTGATAGTAATTGATTGTTTTTGCCCGTTCGTCATCAAACCCTAATGATTGATATAGTTTAGAATTTGTTTTAACAATATACATTAAATCAAATAACCGTTCGTTAATCGCAAGTAAAGTATCACTATAGTTGGGAAATAGTACGGCAAGTTCTTTGATTCGGGTTTTTTCAAACGCTTGATTATAGACCATCACACTACCACCGTCATCTTTTATGTGGTGGCACAGTTGTTCAACCAGTTCTTTTCGGTTATCGTTATGGTCTTTTGCTAAAAACTCATAGTGATCCTGTTCTTTATCACACACACCTGGTGCTGTTTCAATATGCAAACTAAATTGAAAGAGACTTTGGGTATATGGGGTTTCCCCACTAAAACGTGGTAACGGACAGGGAAAACTTTCAAAATCAAGATGATATATCGGATACTGAATTGTTTCAATGCCATCTCTAATTTTTTGATAATCAATATGTGGTATTTTGGTGGTCGCCACATTTTGTTGGATAATATTGTTTTTACGATGTAACCAGTCAGAAGGCACATCTTCCATTTGGCGCATGCCATCATCAATCATATCAAAATAATCATGCGTTTCACCACCTGGATCTTTGAAGCCATGGTGTTTATCAATAAACATTAAAATACTATTTTTCTTCGGAAATTTATCGTAGCATAAATCTTTATAAACACATTCACGCATTTTTTTAAGTTGACAGTATTTCCCAAGTTTAACCCGGGACATATCATCTTCTAATATCCGTTCAATAACGCTATTGATGTCTGATTCAATTTGTCCCTGCATTTCTTCTACCAACACGGTCACGTCGATTAAGCGAATGATGTCGTTAGTATAATTGGGTTCGCCATCAATGTAGGTTCCATCAAATACATACGCGTGATTTAACACGCCTAAGTAGTAAGTTGCATCTTCAATTGTATCACCGATTACAAAGCGTTGAAAGGCAAGGTCATACGTATAAACACCTTCATCACGAAATCGTTCCATTAATTTTTTGCGCTTTGCTAAATATTTTTTACTAGCCAAATAACTTTTGTCACGGGTCTCACTAAGATGTAAAATATTCTGGTCATCGACATAAAACAAACTGTGTTCAACTTTGTTTTCTCTGTATGTCATATTTAGATACTTATTTGAGGTCGTTGCTTTCACTTCAACAATATTAATATCATCGTTTGTTTTATTGTAAATATCAATATAACACATTAAATTAAAGTTTTGGTGTTCGCGCATAAACAATTTTTGGGTACCATATTTTGTTCCATACTTGGTTTCACCACCAAAATCAGCCATTACTTTACGTGCTGTGAGGACTTCAACTTGTTCAAAATAAGGCATCATCACATCGAGATGTGCTGTGTCAATGTCATTAACATCAAGCACATCTTGTTGTGAGATACCTTCAAGTGAATCAACAAGATCATAAAACTTGTCCATCGCCGCATCATCCATTTCTTTACGGCGATACATCTTATTTAAAGCTGGGTATCGATTACATCTAACATATTCCATAAATTTACTTTTGGTGATGTTCATTTCACTCATATATATCTTCCTCGATACTATGGATTAATCCTAAAAACTCGCGATCATGAATGTTAGGACCAAATTTATGACGAGTCATATTGTTTTCAAAATTGTCTAAGAGCCATTCTGCGGTAACCCATTTTACTTGAAGATCAAGGTCTGTTTCTTCTTGTGTCAGTTTTTGTTTTCCCTCACTGTTCACCCAATCACATAAAAAATAAACATTTGTCCATACGCTATTCGTAAAGTATTCGGTAACACGGACTGTTTCTTTAATCGGCTTACAGACAATCCCTGTCTCTTCTATGACTTCACGGATTACACATTCTTGTAATGTTTCATCTTGTTCAAGACCGCCACCAGGAAAAGTGACAATATCATATTTATTTAACGTTACTACCAAATACTTACCGTCTTTTTCGATGATTCCCCGAGCGGCAATACGGTGCGGTAAGTCTGTTGTATCTTTCTTTTCAATATTTCCTTCAAATATTTCTATCTCCATTTTTTTCACCTCGTCATTCAATCTTTATTTTAACATAAATATCTAAAAGAAAACACACCAAGTTATGTAGATTGTACTTGGTGTGTTGATAATTACTCGTTAATTTCTCCAACAAAGCGATAGCCAACACCGGATTCTGTTGAAATATATTTAGGTTGAACAACATCATCATGGATTTTTCTGCGAATATTCCCAATAAAGACTCGTAAAGATTGATATCCATCGTTTGCACTATACCCCCACACTTTTTCATGGATCATTTTATGGGTGCAAACTTTTCCGTGATTTTGGATCAAATATTTTAAAATATTGAACTCGATTGGTGTCAAATGTGAAGATTCACCCTCCACAGTCACAATCCGATTCTCTAAATCGACTGAAAGCTGATCAAATTTAAATAACGATCTTTCAATGATGTTTGTCTGATATCGTTTTAAAACAACTTTGATTCGGGCAATTAATTCATTAACTCCAAATGGTTTTGTTAAAAAATCATCCGCACCTTTTTCAAGTGCTTCAACTTTTTCATCCTCTTTAAACCGTGCTGAAATGATGATAATCGGTATTTCTGATACTTCTCTGATCTTATCAATCAGAATCACACCGTCTATATCTGGTAACCCTAAATCCAAGAGAATTAGATCATAAGTATTGTCTTTAATATATTCTAGTCCTTCAAGACCAAGGGTGGTCGATTTAACATCAAACTTATGATCTTGTAACGATAAACGCACTAATCTCTCAATGCCTATGTCATCTTCAATAATCAATATTTTTTGATACATGTTATCCTCCTTAAAGGGGAATACGTAGGGTGAATGTTGCACCACCATCATCATTGTTAAATGCTTTAATCTTTCCACCATGTTTTTCAATAATTGCCTTACATATTCCTAGTCCAAGTCCAAATCCATGATGATTTTTTTGACTTGTTTCACTGGCATAATCGCTATCGAAAATATGCTCAAGCGTTGATGCTTTTATGCCTCCACCATTATCAGATAGAATATATATTAAATGATTATTCTCAATATGATATTTTATATTAATAATACTGTTTTCATCAGTATGTGTAATTGCATTATCTAAAAGGTTAACAATCACTTGTAAAAAGAGCTTTTGATCTAGACTTAAAACAATGACATCTTTACTTCGATGAACATGTAGCTGGTGTTTTTTTAATCTGCGTTTTACTATCGAAATGGCTTGAGAAGTCAAATCATCAATTGATTCTTTTGTTTTTTTCAATGTGACTTCTTGATTTTGAAATTTTGTCATCTGCAAAATATTGTCTAAGAGGATTCGCATTTGATCAACTTCATCAACAATATCTTCCAATACGTTTTGTGTAACAGACTCATCTAGTGTATTTTCTTCTAACAATAAAGATGTTCCAGTTAATATTCTCGTTAAGGGTGTCCTTAAATCATGAGAAATACTGCGCAACAACTGGTTTTTAAACTTTTCATTTTCAATGGTGATTCGACTATTTTCTTCATCTTCTTGAGCAACTTCTTTTTGCATAACAATTTTATATAAGTTAATAATCGTATTAATAAAATTGTACTCTTTTGAGGTGATTTCTCGTTTTGGATGTAAAATGAACGCACATTGATGATTAATAATATCTGCTATACCAATAAAACGATACTTTAACTTAGGTTTATAACTTGTTTGTAACCCTATGTGTCTTTTAGTTTTGATCGCATATTCAATATCTTCTTGATAGACATCTAACTCAAACTCCTTCCCTGACTTTGAGTATATATTGCCATCCATATAAACAAAATTTTCAATGTGTGTGTTTGCTTTGATTACCTCTGAAAAATATTTATTGATGTACGGCATATTTCGAATCGACAAAAGTGACTTTGCGATTTGATAAAGAACATTGGTTGTCCGCTCCCCTTCAGTTGCTTTTTCAGCTTGTACATGTAATTTTTGCATTAATGAAGCAATTAGAAATGAAACAACAAGAAAAATACCTAAAGTCATAATATACCTTGGTTCTTCAATTTGCAATGTATACTTAGGTTCAGTGAAAAAGAAATTAAAAAATAATACATAGACAACTGTCGCAAGAATACCATAACCATAACTTTTTGTTTCCATAATGACAAGAACGACTGCTACAATGAAAAGTAGTAAGATGTTTTCGTAGCCAAAGGAAAATGCTTCAAAACTAAAACTTAAAAGTATCGATAATATCAATATGATAAAAACTCGCGAATAATCCTTGAAAAAATTATACATATTATGTTTCATAGTGCCGCATATAACTCATGCTGCCCCCTTTCAAACCTTTTATTTACGTGAAAAAATCTTATGAATAAAGTTTGTTATGGTTATTAAAACTATCAGTATTTCTAATCTTCCTAATAACATTAAGAAAGAGCCAAACCATAGAACAAATAAAGGCGACTCATAGGTAAATAAACCTACTGATAAACCTACAGTTCCTAAAGCTGAAGCTGTTTCAAATAAACTATCCATTAAAGAATTATCAAGAATCATAAACAAAGATGTTCCGACAATTAAAAATAATATATAAATAAATACAAAGACAAATGTATTATTTAGCTGCTTAGAAGATATTTCTTCTTCATGATCTACTTTATATATTTTCTTTTGAAACATCAATCGGTTACTAGAAATAGATTCTTTAAAATACCAGTAGATTGATTTAAATAATACGATAACACGAAATTGTTTGATTCCTCCTGCAGTTGAACCAATCCCACCACCTATTACCATTAATAATATCATTATAAAAATAAAAATGGAAGGAAATACTTGATATCCTGCTGATGCAGTAAAACCAGTTGTGGTTGCTGCAGATATAAATTCAAATAATCCAACTCTTATTCCAGAAAAATACGATAGTCCAAGACTGTTTGAAATAACAAGTGCCATAATCGGCACCAATATAAATATGATACCCAGTACATAATAAAGTTCTATGTGTTTGTATACTTTTTTTATGTGACCTGTCATCATATAATAATGTACCAAGAAGTTTGTTCCACCTAATAACATTAAGACCATAATTACACCTTCGACAAAAATGTTGTTATATTCATAGATACTACCCACACGAGTAGAAAAACCGCCTGTTGAAATCGCAGCAATCGCATGATTTATTGCATCAAAAAACGACATTTTTGAAAATGTAAGTAATAGGGTACCTATAAAGATATATATTAAGTAAATAAAAATAATTCGTCTCGCAGACT
>JAIPGE010000003.1 GCA_021736285.1 Candidatus Izemoplasma sp. | reverse complement strand
GTTTTAGCTTTATTTTTTTAAAACTTAAAGATAAGCGGTTACAACTTGGGAGGCATTATGCTAGAAAAATTACGAGAAAAAAACAAACCCTTATCAGTATATGATATTAACAATGATCGCTTTAAAAAATTTGGTAGAGTGTTACACCAGAATCATTTTATAGAAGCAATTAATTATCTAAAAGAGCACACAACAATACCACCCAATGGAAATCAATATATAGCACATGATGAAACGTTTGAAAAAACACTCAGTACAACAACACCGTACCTTGATGTGTTTGGGCATGTTAAATTACAATATGGCTATGTCAATGGGCACAATCAGAAATTGAACGCATTAGAGTATCACAAATCTTCAGAGATAAATATAGCCGAATCTTCTTTTGTTTTATTGTTAGGATCATCGGATGATATTAGGGATAATACATTTGACACGAAGCAAATCACAGCATTTTATGTTCCGCAAGGAACAGTCATCGAAATTTATCCAAGAACATTACACTTCTCTCCTTGTAAAGTAATGGATTCTGGATTCAAATGTGGTGTGATTTTATCATATTCTACCAATATGTCTTTTGTTCACAGTAGCGCTTTAGAACAAAATGAAGATCGGTTATTATTTAAAACCAATAAATGGTTATTATGTCATCAAGAACATCAAAAGTTTGTAGATCTTGGCGCACATATTGGAATACTTGGAACAAACTATAAGATTAACTATTAGTGAGGAATAACGATGATTAAATTTATAATAGACAATAATGAATTAACGATAACCTATAATAATGAAACTGTTTTTTATCATACGCCTAGAAGACCCGTTTTCTATCTTGGGCATGGGACTGAAAATATTGAGAGTTATCGCGGTAATTTTGAAGTAGACGATTATATTGAACAACGGATAGGATTAGAAAAATTCACCCGTAATGATGATGTTGTGACATTTTACCATCAAGACATTTCTTTAACTGTTACGTTTAAAGAAACGAATAATAGATTGCAATTATCTTTTAAATCATCAAACGGGTTTAATCGATTTTGGATGCGACTTTATGCCACTGAAGAAGAAAAAGTTTATGGATGCGGCGAGCAAGCATCATACTTTAATTTAAGAGGTAGAAATTTTCCACTGTGGACATCTGAACCAGGTGTTGGTAGAGATAAGCATTCATTAACCACATTTTATGCCAATTTACAAGATCGGGCCGGCGGAGATTATTATAATACATATTACCCCGAGCCGACATTTGTTTCAACTAGAAAATACTGGTTACATGTCGATACCTATGCGTATGCCGATTTTAATTTCAAACACAAAAATTTTCACGAACTGTTCTTTTGGGAAGTCCCAAAAGAAATGGTTTTATCCTTTAAAGACTCCTATTTAAATATTATAAATGACTTGACATCCTACACAGGCCGCCCACCAAAGCTCCCAGAATTCTTACAAGAGGGTATGATTTTGGGTGTACAGGGCGGCATGGATCAAGTGTTAGAGTATTTAAAAACAGCTGAAGAAAACGACATAAATGTGTCAGGGTTATGGTGCCAAGATTGGGCAGGACATCGCTATACAAGCTTTGGTAAACGCCTATTTTGGAATTGGGTATTAGATGAATCACATTATCCTAATTTAAAAGAAAATATTAAAACATTGAACAAAAAGAATGTTCAGTTTCTAGCATATATTTGTCCGTTTCTTTTAGAAGATCAATCATTATTTACAGAGGCAAAAAAAGCGGGATACTTAGTATTAAATAATCAATCTAAAACGTATCTCGTCGATTTTGGAGAGTTTTATTGTGGTATTCTAGATTTAACAAACCCAAGCGCTTTTGAGTGGTATAAGAATATTATTAAGACCAACCTTATCGATTTGGGGATTAAAGGATGGATGGCTGATTTTGGAGAATATTTACCTGTTGATTGTAAGTTACATAATAATATAGATGCTAAGTTGATGCACAATGAATGGCCAGTGTTATGGGCAAAGTGTAACTATGAAGCAGTTAAAGAATCAGGTAAATTAGGCGAAGTCTTCTATTTTATGCGCGCAGGTGCTCACGGATCACAAAAATATTCAACATCATTGTGGGCTGGCGATCAAAGTGTCAATTGGGAGCGTCATGATGGTATTGCATCTGTCATCCCTTCTGCATTATCTGTTGGAATGATTGGAAATCCTTATACACATAGTGATATCGGTGGCTATACAAGTTTACATGGTAACATTCGAACTAAAGAATTGTTTGAAAGATGGTTGGAAATGAGTGTTTTTACCGCTTATATGAGAACACATGAAGGAAACCGACCTGATGAAAACTTTCAATTTCATCATGATAACGAAACAATGCACCTTATGGCAAAAATGACAGATATAAGACATCGTTTAAAACCGTATATAAATGCGTTATTTGAAGAAGCTACAGAGAAAGGGTATCCTGTACAAAGAGCACTATTTTTGCACTATGAAGAAGACGAAGTAGTCTATGATCTTCAGTATCAGTATTTATTTGGCTCTGACGTCTTGGTTCGCCCCGTGGTTAACCACGGACAAACCAAACAAGAGGTATACCTTCCAAAAGACGAATGGGTGCATTTATGGACTGGAGAGATTACTACAGAACCAGGACTCATTGAAGTTACATGTCCAATTGGATATCCCCCAGTATTCTATCGTAAAAACTCAAAATATAATAAATTATTTAAAAGTATTACAGAGACATATCATTATGAAAAGGAGGCGTTTAAATGAAACAACAATCATATAAGTCCTATAAATTTAGACAAAAAGCAATTCCGTACTTATTTTTAGCGCCTAACTTGATTATATTTGCAACATTCATCATTTTTCCAGCGTTTGTGGGTGTGTATTATTCATTTACAGATATGACATTGTTTACATTTGGAACACCTAATTATGTTGGACTTCAAAATTATATCAATCTATTTCAAGATGAAGATTTCTTAGCAGCACTTAAAAACATTATATCGCTGGTTGTTGTTACAGTACCAATTATTTTTACAACGGCATTATTGATTTCTTTGTTGTTGGTACAACCAATAAAGGGAAAAAATTTCTGGCGAGCAATTTATTATTGGCCAGTAATGATCTCACCAATTGTCGTCGGGATTATATGGCAATGGATATTAGCAGGAAATTTTGGATTGTTTAATACAATCATTAGAAACTTGGGACTTGCTCCAATCGAGACCTTAATTAATCCAAGGTTTGCCTGGTGGTCTGTTGTATTTGCAAAAGTATGGTCGCGGACAGGATACTTTATGATTATCTTTATGGCCGCACTATTAAGTATTCCGACATCACTTTATGAAGCTGCTAAAGTTGATGGCGCATCCCGCTTACAACGGTTTTGGCATGTGACGTATCCCGCGTTAAAGCCGGCACGGCTAATGGTTTTCATCTTACTTACAATGGAAATCTTTAAAATCTATCCACTTGTTGTTACTTTAACTGGTGGCGGGCCATTTGAAAAAACAGAATTCACTGTTCAATACATCTATGAAACAGCTTTTAAAAGCTATCAAATAGGCTATTCTAGTGCTATGTCAGTTATTATGTTACTCATCGTGACAATCTTTACAGCATTGAATTTCTTCTTTCAAAGAGGAGGGACTAACACATGAAAAAGTCACACATCTTTCTTTACTTCATTGCTAGTTTACTCGTATTAATATTTTTATCGCCAGTTATCTATATATTAGCGTCATCGTTTAAACCAATGAACGAATTGTTTTCATCAACACCAACGTTCTTCCCAAGAGAATTCACATTAGATAATTATGTCAAAGCCATAGAACGGGGTAACTTTTTAAGATATATCGGCAATTCATTCTTTGTTGCAACAACGTCGACATTTATTGCTGTATTGATAAATACAATGTCTGGTTATGCTTTAGCAAAGTTTCGGTTTAAAGGCGATACAATCATTATTATGATTATATTATCAACAATTATGTTACCACTAGAAGTTATTATGGTTCCCATCTTTTCAGTATTAAGAGCGTTTGGATTATATGATTCATTATGGGCACTCATTGTTCCAGCTGCCGCAACCCCAACGGGGATTTTCTTAATGCGTCAGTACTTACTTACAATTCCTGATGAAATCATTCAATCTGCGCGTATTGATGGCGCATCAGAATGGCGAATATTCTTAAGTATTATTATTCCTAATGCGAAGCCAGCCATTGCGACACTAGCCATCTTTTCATTTATGTGGCGGTGGAATGATTATATTTGGCCACTTATTGCGATTAGTTCACCAGAAAAATACACCATACAACTCGCCATTGCTAACTTTACAGGACAATTTGGCGCTGATTATAGTTCAATTATCGCGATGTCAGCGATATCTATGTTACCGATGTTAATTGTATTTATTATTTTCCAAAAGCAATTTGTTCAAGGAACCGCAAGTTCAGGTATGAAAGGATAAAAATTCTGTGATCATGCAGATTTTATATAAAAAAAATAAGGAGGAGTTTATGAAAAAAGTATTATCATTATTAGTTTTATTAGTTGCAGTTTTCACCTTAGTCGGATGTGGCGGAAAAGACGAAACCTTACAAATGTTATGGTGGAGTGACGGTACAGAAGGCGATGTCATGCAAGATCTTCTTGATGATTATGAAGCAGAAACTGGCGTAGTTATTGAATTAGTACCAGTCGCGTACAATGATTATGAAGCTAGATTAGCTACAATGATCAGTGGTGGAGAAGCACCTGCATTAGCACGTGTAACTGAAGGGCACTTAAATAACTTTAAAGACAGCATCTTACCTTTAGATGATGTTTATACCACATCAGGTTTTACGAATTTATTCTTCAATTCTGATGATGAAGTTATTTCATTGCCAATGGATATTACTGCAAATGGATTATTTGTCAATTTAGATTTATTAGATGAATATAATGTAGATTATCCAACTTCAACAGACGAAGGATGGACATGGGAAAATTTTGAAACAGAAATGAGCAAGTTGAAAGATCAATCTAATGTTGCAAATCCTGGTATCTTCGATCATCAAGCACACAGATTTATGCCATTACTTTATCAAAATGGTGTAGAAATCTGGGAAACACCTTATACAGAGTCTAACTTAACATCAGATGACGCTGTTGAAGTTGTTCAAATGTTGATGGATTTTTATGAAACTGGATTTTTACCACGTGATGCATATGTTACAAAAGATTCAGCATCATTATTCCGTACTGGACAATATGGATTCCATTTATCTGGAAACTGGAACGTAAGTAACTATCAAGATTTAGACTTTAATTGGACAGTTGTAAGAATGCCTGAAATGTCTAATAGAGCGACAATCTTAGGTGGAAAATCATTGGCTGCATTCAAAGATAGCGGATTAGAAGAAGAAGCACAAGACTTCATCGCTTGGATGGCTGAAGCTGAACAACATGATTATTACACTGGAACAGTACCTTACTTAACCCCAAGACTTGGTGCGACTGTTGATTATGGTGATTTCACAGCTGAATACAATGTATTCCTAAGTGAAATTGCAGCAACTGACAACGCGTATGTTCAAGATTGGTTAGCACAAGTTATGATTCCTGGTATGTATCCAATCATCAATCAATTTGTTGAAGATGCGGCATCAGGAACTGAAGGAACAGCTTTAGATTTACTTACACAGTTAGAAGCAGATCTTAAAGCAGCTGCCCCAACTGAGTAATAAAACGACATAGTTTTTCAATTATTAGGTGCCATTATCTAATGGTGCCTAATGATTGTTAATTACCAAAAACCACTATTTTATACTGTATAAACAGATTTTTTAGGAGAGATAATATGAAAAAATTAGAAATTATATACTGCCCCATTGGGGTACCTACGTTTGACTTAGAAGCCGCACAAAACCAATTTGATGCATCAGTTAAATTGATTCATTCAATTGAACCTAACGCAATTGTACCTGATGAGATGTTATTATCCATTAACCTCTTAAAATCTTTTATTGAGGACAAAAACCCCGATTTAGTCATTATTCAAAATATTACATTTGCGCACGCAGCCTATGTCACAGAAATCTTTAAACGTTTAGATTCAACATTCCTACTGTGGACGTTAAGAGAACCTAAAATTGATGGTGGAAGATTACGCTTAAATTCATTAACGGGTGCATTCTCAGCGGGTAATGCATTTAAACAAATGTATGATGATCATCTATTTTATATGTATGGAGCACCAACTGAAACAGCAATTAAAGAAAGACTCACAAAAGTAATTAAATCAGCACATGTAAAACATGATTTAAAAGATACCAATTTATTAATGATAGGACACACACCAACAGGATTCGGATTTGGTCGTGCATTAGACTCAGAAATGGCAAATTATTTTGGTGTTAATTTAATGGCGATAGAATCACGTGAATTAACTGAAATGGCACAAAAATTGAAAGAAGAAGAAACGATAAAAGAATCTAAACTTGCACACAGCAAGATGGATAATTTAAAACAAACATTGACAAAAAACCGTGTAGACTTTGTAAAATTATACAAAGTATACAAGGATTACATAGAAGAAAACAATATCAAAGCTATTGCATCACGATGTTGGCCCGATTTCTTTACAAACTATGGCACACCGGTATGTGGTGTCTTAGGAATGTTAAATGATGAACGAATTGCAGCGGCATGTGAAGCGGATGCTTACGGTGCATTATCGATGCATATTGGACATGAATTAACAAAACAACCTAGTTTCCTAGGTGATCCCGTATCAATCGATGAAACAGAAAACACAATAACATTTTGGCATTGTGGTACCGGTGCTTGTTCACTTGCAAGAAATAACAAAGCAATTACCGGCGTTCATCCAAACCGTAAAATTGGACCAACGATGGAATTTGGGTTCAAACCAAGTGAAAAAGCAACCATCTTTAGAGTCGGACGAAAACCAGATGGAACCTTTAGATTTTTCTTACTAAAAGGTGAGATTCTAGATAAACCTAAACAATTTTTAGGAACATCAATGGTCGTTCAAGTGAAACCAGAAGTTACCCCATTAGTTACTGAACTAGTCAACGAAGGATGGGAGCCACATTTCGCTGTTTTATATGATGACGTAGTTGAAGAATTAGAGATTTTAGCAGAGATGCTTAATATAGAAATTTGCAAATATTAGGAGGATACAGATGAAAGAAAAACAGTATTTAGAAGAACAAGCAAAAGAAATTAGGAAACATACAATTAATTGTATCGCCCATTTAGGTGTTGGACATGTTGGTGGAAGTTTATCAATTGCGGATGTATTGGCCGTGCTATATTTTGATGAAATGGATATTGATCCAAAAGAGCCACTAAAAGCTGATCGTGACCGCTTTGTATTATCAAAAGGTCACGGCGGACCAGCTGTATATTCAGCGCTAGCTCTAAAAGGATATTTTGATGTAGAAATATTAAAAACATTAAATGCACCGAATACGAAATTACCAAGTCATACCGATAAAAACTTGACTATTGGTGTTGATATGACGACAGGCTCTCTCGGACAAGGGTTCTCTGCGGCAGTTGGAATGGCTAAAGCAGTCCAAATCGACAAAGCACCATATTATGTGTATGCGATTATTGGTGATGGAGAAAGTCAAGAAGGTCAAATATGGGAAGCAAGCATGTTTGCCGGTAGCCAAAAACTAGATCATCTAATCGCATTTACTGATTACAATAAAATGCAAATTGATGGTGAAACAATGACGGTTAATAATATTGCACCCCTAGATAAAAAATGGGAAGCTTTTAATTGGCATGTTCAAAGTATAGATGGCCATGACATCGAAGCAATTCAAAACGCTATTTCAGAAGCGAAACAAACAACAAATAAGCCATCAATGATTATATTGAATACCATCAAAGGTAAAGGGGCATCGTTTTGTGAAGGCAATATCGGATCACATAATATGCCGGTCACAAAAGAAATGGCCGAAGAAGCGATTGCGAGGTTAAAATAAGATGAAATTACGAGACCGAAACTTAAGAGATATCTATGTAGATTTATTGTTAGACTATGCGGAAAAGAATCCACAAATGGTAATTGTAGAAGCAGATCTAATGACAGCTTTATCAACAACCCGTTTTCATAAAAAATACCCAGAAAGAACCATTAATGTTGGTGTTGCCGAAGCGAATATGATTGGTGTTGCCGCAGGCTTAGCCAATATGGGTAAATTACCATTCACACATACGTTTACACCATTTGCGACACGACGTGTCTTTGATCAAGTAACATTATCTATCGCTTATTCAAAATTGAATGTTAAAATGGTTGGTTCAGACCCAGGTATTATGGCACAATTAAACGGTGGAACACACATGTCTTTAGAAGATGTTGGAATCATGAGAAATATCCCAACCATGATGATTGTAGAGCCCGTAGATGGTGTCCAATTGGCACAGTTATTTCCTCAAATTGCAGCCCATAATGGACCAGTCTATATTCGTTTGTTACGTAAAGAATTTGATCCAATTTTTGCCGATGATCAAACCTTTGAACTTGGAAAAGCTACGACAATTAATGAAGGATCAGATGTATCAATCTTTGCTACAGGGATTATGGTAAAAGAAGCATTAGATGCAGAGAAAATCTTAGCTGATGAAGGTATCAGCGTCAGTGTTGTTAATATGCATACACTCAAACCAATTGATCAAAAAGCAATTTGTAAAGAAGCAAAACGGACCGGTGCTGTTGTCACGGCAGAAAACCATAACATTATCAATGGACTAGGAAGCGCTGTGGCAGAAGTCTTATCGGAAAACTGTCCAACACCATTGCGTCGTGTAGGAACGAAAGATCACTTTGGTGAAGTCGGTAAAAAAGATTTCTTAATGGAAAAATTTGGACTTAAAGCGAAAAACATTGTTGAAGCGGTAAAAGACGTTTTAACTCAAAAATAAGAAAGGATATTATAATGAATAAAAAATTATTTATCGGATCAGACAAATCAGGATTTACCTTAAAAGAAGCAGTAAAAGCATATCTATTAGAAAATGATTATGAAGTAGAAGACATAGGAACTTTAAGCGAAGACAACCCTTATCCATTTTATGTTGTGGCCGAAAAAGGTGCGAAAAAGATTCAAAATAAAGAATACGATAGAGGCATCTTAATCTGTGGAACAGGAATGGGCATGAGTATTGTTTCTAACAAACACGAAGGCGTTCATGGAGCAGCATGTGAAACAGTCTACACGACTGAAAAAGCACGCGCAATTAATGATGCAAATGTGCTTTGTATGGGCGGATGGATTGTTGCACCGTTCCGTGGTGTTGAAATGGCAAAAACATTTTTAGAAACAGAATTTACAGAAAATCTTGAAGACTGGCGTGCAGAAAAGTTAAAAGTTGCCCGTGCTGACGTAAGAGAGATTGAAAAGAAAAGCTTTAACAAATAACACCTAAGGAGTCTTAACCAATGATTGAAATTATTTCGTTACTGTCACTCGTTGTTGCTGTCGTAATTGGCTTTTGGAAGAATATTAATGTTGGGCTTGTTGCGTTGGTATTTGCTTTATTTGTCGGATATTATATTGGAGATATTCCAGTAAATACAATTATTAGTTATTGGCCAGTAAAATTATTTTTTACGACACTAGGAATTACATTCTTATTTAGCATCGCAAAACTTAATGGTACATTAGAGAAAATCTCTAAGACAATCATCTATCAAAGTCGTGGTAAAAAGATTTTGATTCCAATTATTTTTTATGTCCTAGCTGTGATTGTTGCGACAGTGGGACCAGGAAATATATCAACAAGTGCGTTGTTGTTACCGATTGGACTAGCAATTGCGTATCGTACCAATATTTCAGTACTGATGATGAGTTCATTAATTATCTTAGGATCAATTGCAGGGGGCTTGTCCCCGCTTGCACCTAATGGCATTGTTGCTCTAGATTTAGCAATGATGAATGGTGTAGGTGATCTCGGCTATAAAATTTTCGCCATAAATGTCCTTTCAATGACTGTCTTTTCAACGTTGTTATTCATTGTTTTAGGGGGACTTAAACTACGCGGTGACCGTGTTGAAATTGAGAAAGTTGATCGGTTAAATCGCGCTCAAATTATTACCCTAATTTCAATCGTTATATTGGTTATTTGGGTCGTTGTTGGCGGCGTAAATGTTGGGTTTGCTGCTTTTACATTAGCTGCAATCTTAATTATTTTAAATGTTGCAGATCAAAATCAAGCCATCCTTCATGTCCCATGGTCGACACTATTATTGATCTCGGGAACTGCCGTATTAATAAATGTTATTAATACATTAGGAGGTGTTGATTTACTCGCTACACTACTTGCCAGCATGATGAGTAAAAGCACAGCCATTCCAATTATGGCTGTCTTATCTGGTGTGATGTCAATCTTTAGTTCTGCTGTAGGTGTAGTCATGCCGACACTCATTCCGACAACTGTCGAACTATCAAATAATTTAATGAATATTGTCTCGCCAACCGCATTAACAATCACGATTGCGGTTGCATCACACATTGTAACAATGAGTCCCTTTTCAACCATGGGAGCCTTGGCACTTGCAAGCTCTCCAGAAACGGTTGACAAGAAAAAACTATTTAAAAACTTATTTATCACAGCCTTCAGTTCACTCGTTTTTATTGCGATATTCTTAGGTGGATTGGTTGCTGTGGGAATCATCAAATAAAGGAGGAGAAACATGGAAAAAGAGTTACAAATCATCCAAGAATATATTAGCCGTGCCAGCGCTGCACAAGAACAAATTCAAGATTATTCACAAGAACAAATTGATGAAGTTTGTGTTGCTGTAGGATATGAAGTGTATAATGACGAAAACATTGCTCAATTGGCTAAATTTGCTGTTGAAGAAACAAAAATGGGAAATGTAGAAGACAAGATTGCGAAACATAAGAATAAAGTACTCGGCGTACTCGCCGATATTAAAGGCGCTAAATCAGTTGGATTAATCGAAGTTGACGAGGCAAAAAAAATAAAAAAATATGCAAAACCAGTTGGTATTGTTGCTGCCCTAACACCAGTTACCAATCCAACAGCAACACCTTCAAGTAATGCAATAACAATCCTAAAAGGACGAAACGCTGTTATTTTTGCACCGCATCCAAGTGCAAAAAAATGTTCAAAAATGGCAGTTGATTTTATGCGTAAAGGTCTCAAAAAAGTTGGTGCACCAGAAGATTTAATTCAAATCATTGAAGCACCATCAATTGCTTTAACAAATACATTAATGGAACAAGCTGATATGGTCTTAGCAACAGGTGGAAGTGCAATGGTTAAAGCTGCCTATTCGTCTGGTACACCAGCCTATGGTGTTGGACCAGGTAATGCTGTCCAAATGGTTGCTGAAGATGCAGACGTTAAAGATGCCGCAGGTAAAATTATCCGTTCAAAAGCATTCGATTATGCAACATCTTGTTCAAGTGAAAACTCGGTTATTATTCATCAATCAATTTATGATCAAATGCTTACTGAATTTAAACACTTAGACGGCTATTTAGTGAACGATAAAGAACGTAAATTATTAGAAGCATATATGTGGCAACTGAATAAAAAAGGATACCGTTCTATAAACGGTGGTATTGTTGCAAAATCAGCCCCATATATCGCAGAAAAAGCAGGATTTAAGGTACCTAAAGAAACCAAAGTTTTATTGGTAAAAGGGGCAAAAGAAATTGAAGAAGATTTCTTCAGTCAAGAAAAATTATCTCCTGTTTTAACCGTATTTAAATATGATACGTTTGAAGCAGGGTATCAAATATTAAAACGATTAACAGACAATAATGGCACAGGTCATTCATGCGGGATTCACACCTTTAATAATGATTATGTGTCACACTTAGGGATTCATATGAAATCTAGTCGTATTATGGTTAATCAACCACAAGCTGCCGCAAATGGAGGGGCCTTCTTTAATGGAATGCCGTCAACAGTATCACTCGGATGTGGTACTTGGGGTGGCAATGTCACAACAGAAAACATCTATTACAAACATTTTATTAATGTGACATGGGTATCTGAATATTTTGAGCCAAAAAGACCAACAGATGAAGACATCTTTGGTACTTATCTCAAGAAACATAAGTAGTGTGATACAATGAAATTATTTGAATATCAAGCAAAAGATATCTTTAAAGAAGCCGGAATTCCTATCCCCAACAGTGTCTTAATTCAAGAAGAAACAATGTTAGAAAAAGCATTAGATACTGTTAAGACACCATGTGTTGTGAAATCACAAGTCTTAAGTGGTGGTCGTGGGAAAGCGGGATTGGTTGTTTTTACAAAAACAAAAGAAGATGCCCAAAAAGAAACAAAACGCTTATTCGCAAAAGACTTAAATATCAAACACTTGTTGATTGAAGAAGCAATTGATATCAAACAAGAAATCTATGTCTCAGTTACAATTGATCCCAATCAAGCTAGCGCGTTATTAATCGTCAGTAAAGAAGGTGGCGTTGATATTGAGACACTTGCAACAGAGCGACCCGAAAAGATTATTAAAGAGCCGATTGATATGCGTTATGGATTAATGCCATATCAAGCAAGTCGTGTTGCCTATGATTTAGGATTTTCTAAAGATATCACAAAAGCATTAAAGAACACATTCTTAAAATTATATCATATCTTTGTTCAATATGATGCAGAATTGGTTGAAATCAATCCCTTATTCATCACCCAAGACAACATAGTTGTTGCAGGTGATGGGAAATTGATGATTGATGATAATTCGATGTTCCGGCAACAACGTTACGAAAAAGGACAAACGGATTACAAATCGGACGCAGAATATGAAGCTGCTCAAGAAGGCATTCCGTTTATCGAGTTTGATGGCGATATTGGGCTCATGTGTGCTGGGGCTGGCTTAACAACGACGGTATATGATTTAATCCATTATGAAGGAGGAACCATCGCAAACTATTTAGAGTTTGGTGGTCCAAATTATAAGAAAGCGGTTAAATCAATGGAAATATGTTTAAAGGTACCATCTAAAGTAATTCTTGTTGTGACGTTTGGGACCATAGCTCGGGCTGATGTTATGGCCAGCGGTATTGTCGAAGCAATTAAACAGCTTAAACCAGACCGTCCAATTGTGACATGTATCCGTGGCACAAATGAAAAAGAAGCTGTTAACATCTTAAAAGAAGCTGGACTAGAACCTGTATTTGATACAGAAGAAGCCGTTAGAAAAGCTGTCGATATAGCCAAAGGAGGTTCAAAGTGAGCATCTTTATAGACCAAACAACAACCGTTTGTGTCCAAGGTATTACCGGTAAAGAAGGTAGCTTTTGGACCAAACATATGATTGAATTAGGCACTCAAGTCGTTTGTGGTGTCACACCAGGAAAAGAAGGTCAAACAGTTGAAAATAAACCTGTTTATAATTCTGTAAAGAAAGCAGCACAACAGCATAACATTGACGCATCAATGTTATTTGTACCACCACGGTTTACAAAAGATGCTGTGTTTGAAGCGCTTGATGCAGGTATAAAAAAAATTGTTACGATTGGTGATGGGATTCCATTACATGACATGGTCGCCATTAGACAAGCAGCAAAAGTGCACAATGCGATGGTTGTTGGTGGGAATACATCAGGTGTCATCTCACCAAAACTTGCAATGATGGGAAGTTTTCCTCATTGGATTGAACGGGTATATAAAAAAGGAAATATTGGTATCATGACCCGTAGTGGATCACTAACCAACGAAGTTACAGCAATGGTTGTAGCGGCAGGATATGGTGTATCTACATTGATTGGTGTTGGTGGAGACCCTGTCCCTGGGACACGTTTTGCAGAATTTTTAGAACTCTATGAAAATGATCCTGAGACAGAAGCTGTTGTTATTATTGGTGAACTAGGCGGAACGATGGAAGAAGAAGTTGCTGAAGCCATCAACGACAAACGATTTACAAAACCACTTGTCGCTTTTTTAGGGGGAAGAACAGCCCCTAAAGGACAAAAAATGGGACATGCTGGTGCGATTATATCAGGTGGTAAGGGATCAGTAGAAGATAAAATAGAAGCGCTCACTAAAGCGGGCGCATTGGTTGCTGAACGACCACGCCTTGTAGGAGAATTACTAGAAGAACTTGGTGTATCAAAAGCATAATGTGTTATAATACAAGTAGAGTGTCTCTTACGTGCTCTACTTGTTTTAATAATCTAAAGAATTGAGGTGTCAATGATGGAGTATATTCAAATTAATAAGTTATTAACAACATCAATTTATAAACAGATTGCTGCTTCTATAACACAAGCAATAGATCGTGGTGATTTGAAATATAATGATAAGTTACCAACTGAAAAAGAAATCTGTCAAGCATTTTCAATCAGTCAAACAGCGGTAAAGATGGCATACGAGAAATTAATTAATGAAGAAAAAATCAAACGAATTAAAGGAAAAGGAACATATGTAACAAACCGTGATGTCTATCAAGGTAATTTGCACAATTTTTATGAACTTGAATTACTAGAAGACAAAGTGACGCCTAAATACAATCAAAAAATTGTAATGTTCGATAAAAAAACGAAGGACTATGGGGCTTATCGAGAGCTCAAAATCGATAAAAAAGAACCTACCTTTCAAATTATTCGGGTGATTCGTTCAGGACAAAATCCTGTCTTGTTACAAAAGATATTCTTTCCACATAAGTATTTTAAAAACTTTGAGAAACAATATCAATCTTTTAGTAACCTATTTACGTTTATTGAACAGACGTGTAATTATAAGATTGCACATCTTCACAGCACCTTTAGTGCCATTAATGCATCTGCTTCAGAAGCATTATTGTTACGTCTTGAACCAGATGATGCACTGCATTATGTGCGGACTAAAATTGTTGATAAAAAAGGAAACATCATTGCTTATATATATAATTATTTTCCAGGCGATTTTACAGAATTTGAGGTGATTGTTCATGCCATCTAACTGTCTTGAGTTGATAACCATTGATCGACGCTCACGAGTCCCATTTGATAGCCAAATTAAAGAACGAATCAAAGGCTTTATTTTAGATCAAACACTGTATTACAAAACGGCTTTACCGATGCCTAACGAACTTGCAAAAGCGTTAAATATTACCGAAAAGAAAGTTGTAAAAGCATATCAACAACTGATTGAAGAGCGTTTTATTAAACAGGAGTTATCAGGAATATATAAGGTATCTTATTTTGAATTAACAAATTACTTTTTTGATCGCAACACAGCTGTCTATGATGCAATTAGTACATTAGGGTTAACCCCTTCAATTAGATGTGTTGAAAAAAAAGTGATTACATTAACAAAACAAGAGATTGAAGCAATCGGTTTTGATGCCTCGCAATCGAACAAATATTTTTATATCAATCGACTATATCTTGGGGATAAACAACCGATTATGTTGCTTGAGAACTATTTGCCACTATATATATTCAAAAATATTGATCAATCATTTGTTGGAGATGAGCCCCTGGATGCTTATATAAAAGCACATTATAATTTGAAAGCACAGATATCAAAACGTCAAATTAAGGCTGTTAACTTAGATAGGACAATGGCAAAACTATTAAATGAGAGACCAAATGCTGCAAGTATTCAATCGACAAATAAAGTATATGATCATCTCAGTCGTTTAATCGATTATGGTCGAAGCCATACCATTAGTAGTTATTATTTTCAAACATTGGTAAAAAAAGACGATATGGTAAATGCCTATCCCCAATTTTTCAATCAATCAAATTAGATTACGTTATATGACGATAAACTAAGACGACACTTTTACATGCCGTCTTAGTTTACAATAGCGTTATGATAAGGTATAATTTAGACGAAAGATAAATAATAGGAGGAATAATTATGGGACTTGTATCTGCAAAAGATATGTTAGAAACAGCACGAAAAGAAGGATATGCAGTAGGACAGTTTAATATTAACAATTTAGAATGGACAAAAGCAATTTTAACGGCAGCACAGGAAGCTAAATCACCAGTTATTTTAGGTGTATCAGAAGGTGCAGCACGTTATATGACAGGGTTTGATACTGTTGTTGGTATGGTTAATGGAATGTTAGAAAATTTAAACATCACAGTACCAGTAGCATTGCATTTAGATCATGGGTCATTTGAAGGTGCGAAAGCATGTATTGAAGCTGGATTTAGTAGTGTTATGTTTGATGGATCACATTATCCAATCGCAGAAAACTTAGATAAAACCACAGAAATTGTAGCGTATGCTAAACAACGTGGTATTAGCGTAGAAGCAGAAGTTGGAGCTATCGGTGGCGAAGAAGACGGTGTTGTTGGTAGTGGTGAAGTTGCTGATCCACAAGAATGTAAACAAATCGCTGATTTAGGTGTCACAATGCTTGCTGCTGGGATTGGTAATATTCATGGTAAATATCCAGATAATTGGCAAGGATTACGGTTTGATATCTTAAAAGAGATTCAAGATATTACAGGACAAATGCCACTTGTATTACATGGTGGATCGGGAATTCCTGATAATATGGTTCAAGAAGCGATCTCATTAGGTGTTTCTAAAATTAACGTTAATACAGAATTACAAGTGATATTTGCTGAAGCTACTAGAAAATATATTGAAGAAGGAAAAGATCAGGTCGGCAAAGGTTTTGATCCTCGGAAGTTATTAAAACCTGGTTATGACCGTATCATTCAGGGTGTCAAAGAGAAAATGACCCTATTTGGATCTATCAATAGAGCTTAGATATGTTTGATTGGATTTATCAAAATCCTGTATTAGCAGCCTTAGTAGGGACACTATTTACGTACTTTGTAACTGCATTGGGGGCATCGCTTGTTTTCCCGTTTAAGAATGTCTCACAAAAAGTATTTAATGGATTGCTTGGATTTAGTGCGGGCGTAATGATTGCCGCATCGTTTTGGAGTTTATTAGATCCTGGCATTAAACTCGCTGAAGAATTAAATCAAGTTCCATGGCTACAAGCAGTTATTGGATTTCTTTCAGGCGGATTATTTTTATTATTAATTGATAGATATTTACCACATATGCATGTTATGTCTTCACATAAAGAAGGTGTTGATTCTTCTTGGCGAAGAAGTGTCTTACTGGTATTAGCGATAACATTACATAATATTCCAGAAGGTCTAGCCGTTGGTGTTGCTTTCGGATATGCTGCAACAATCGCTGGCGGCAGTGTAATGGCAAGTGCCGCAATTGGTGGGGCTATTGCCCTAGCGTTAGGGATTGGATTACAAAATTTTCCTGAAGGCGCTGCTGTTAGTATACCACTCCGCCGTGAAGGTATGTCGCGAAAAAAAGCATTTTTCATTGGTCAGTTTAGTGGAATGGTAGAACCTATTGCAGGTGTTTCAGGCGCTATACTTGCAATCACGATGCGTTCAATTTTACCATTTTCATTAAGTTTTGCTGCGGGAGCGATGATTTATGTTGTCATCGAAGAATTAATTCCTGAAAGCCAAATGATGAAAAATACCAAAATTGCAACAATTGGCGCCATGATTGGCTTTGCAGTCATGATGTCATTGGATGTTGCCCTTGGATAATACATTAATTTATCGTGATTACGCATCGTGGAAACTAGAAAATCATGATATGTTAGAAGCATTTAAAAAAAATGACAACTTAATATACGAACGCCTTGAACCAGTATATGCTGTCATCGATCATATTTATGATAGTGTCTGTTCTAAAGAAGGTCTTGATGAAGACTTAGAACATATTTTTGAAATCGGATTTAACTATTTAGATCGTCGCTTTAATGTTATTCGGATTTATTTTGAAACATTATTTAAATCAGATTGTAAAGATTTTAATGAATACACTGAAATGGTCTATTATCTCATTTATTTGACAGACTTACGTGAAGACTTAGAACATCATGGATATGATCCGGATATGGACGAATTAGATTTCTTAGAAACCACAATTGAAAATATGATTATGGAACGTCGTAAAGACTTTCTATACATCAAAGATTTATTGAATAAAACATTACAAAAGGTTTTTAAAAAAATTAATTATGACTATGTCAATATTATTGATATTTATGTTGAAATTGCTGAGAATTTAAAAATATATCTATATGAAGAAGATGAAATAACATTAGGTAATGAATTAGAATGATTGTAAGCCATTACACGAGTATATTACTTGTTGTAGTGGCTTTTTTATTGTATATTATAATGAAACACTAATGAGAAACTAAAGACAATTGATGGTGATAAATAATGGGAATGATCAGTGATATTAAAACCTTAAAGCGTAAAGATCCTGCCGCGAGACATACACTTGAGATACTACTATCTCATGGCGGGTTACATGCGGTTTGGTACTATCGAATTGCGCATGTTTTATGGAAATTAAAATTAAAAACAATGGCCCGGATGATGAGTAACTTCGCACGCTTTT
The DNA here is from genome assembly GCA_021736285.1 of Candidatus Izemoplasma sp. Classification (GTDB taxonomy): domain Bacteria; phylum Bacillota_I; class Bacilli_A; order Izemoplasmatales; family Izemoplasmataceae; genus JAIPGF01. The sequence goes on along the minus strand of JAIPGE010000003.1, from coordinate 2,872 downwards.
TAACAGGTGTAGAAATTCATCCAGCAGCGAAAATAGGGAAAAACTTCATTATCGATCATGGAAGTGGCGTTGTGATTGGTGAAACAGCTGTCGTTGGTAGCAATGTATTGATTTACCATCAAGTAACCCTTGGTGGAACAGGAAATGATTCAGATCATAAACGTCATCCATCGATATGTGATGATGTGATGATTGCAGCAGGGGCAAAAATACTAGGTAATATTCGAGTAGGAATAGGTGCTAAAATAGGTGCTAATTCAGTTGTTTTAAAGGATGTTCCCCCATATGCAACAGCGGTTGGCATGCCAGCGCGGATTATTGAAGGTAAGAAATTAACAGAAGATGAGTGCAGTTTAGCGGATAAAGTAAAATAAAAAGACGATAAAATCGTCTTTTTTTACTGTCTAATACCTTTGACATACATTATTTGATTAGTAATTTGGTTACTGTCATCAATTAAAGTTTCGAATGAGTTAAAGTAATTCTTATATCCACCATCACACGAGCCAACAATTGTCACAGTTTTATCATAAAGCGGATAGTTCTTCAAGAATTGTCGCATAAAGACATTTACTTGTCCCGCCCATACCGGTGACACCAAGACAATTTTATCGTATTTGCTATAATCAATATCAATTGGATGAATTGCAACCGCTTTATGACGTGCTGTTAAGTATCCATAAACAATTAATTGAAATGGATAAAAAGCAATGGACTTTTTGACGGGTGTTATTTCGAACACATCACCATCAAAAGTTTTAGCAATGGTTAGACTGCGTTTGTGTTTGCTCAGTGAGTGAACTATAATTGCTTTCATAAGATGCTCCTCTTTATTAAATATTTGAAAAAATCTTTTTAATATTGTAATTAAGGTCTTTCAAATAATGTTGTTGATAAGTAACGCTCAGCATTGCTTGCTGAGACAGTTAATACGATGTCATCTTGTGTTAATGAATTTGCAAGATTGATTGCTGCTAAAATATTAGCGCCACTAGATATCCCAACAAATAAGCCATTTTCTTTGGCAAGTTGACGTGCCATGTCATAACTTTTCTCATCATTTACGGTCATGACATCATCAATAACTTGCGTGTCTAATATACTTGGAATGAATCCAGCACCAATCCCTTGAATGGTATGTTTGCCTGCTTCTTCACCACTAATCACTGCGCTTGTTTCTGGTTCTACAGCGATGATTTGAATCGATTTATTATATCCTTTTAAAGCGCGCCCCACACCGGTAATGGTACCTCCAGTACCAACACCTGCAATAAAATGAGTAATCTTTGGTAAGTCTTTAATGATCTCTTTGGCAGTATACAATTCATGCGCTAAGGGATTATTTTTATTATCAAACTGCATAGGCATAAAATAACCATGTTTATTAACAAGTTTTTCCGCAATATGAATCGATTCTTTCATTCCTTTGTCTGCGGGTGTTAAAATTAATTCTGCACCATATCCTTTGAGAACTTTACGACGTTCAATGCTAAGGCTATCAGGCATTATTAAAATCGCTTTATATCCTTTTGCAGCGGCGACCATAGCTATCCCAATACCGGTATTGCCACTGGTTGGTTCAACAATCGTATCACCAGGTGTGATGTGACCAGCTTTCTCCGCAACGTCAATCATGTTAATCGCTATTCGGTCTTTGACACTGCCACCAGGATTAAACCATTCAAGCTTAACGTAAAGGTTTGCGGCATTTTTATTTGTTAGATGACTGATATCAATAATCGGTGTGTTACCAATGGTATCATAAATATTTTGGTATATCATAATGTCCCTCCAAATTTGAGTGTAGTATTGTTCATCTCTTTAACGTTATTATAGCGCTAAATGACAATTCAATAAAGTGAAACGAAAAAAAGAATGGCTCATTGAGCCATTCAATATTATTCAGGTTGTCTTGGTTTCATATGTGGAAACAGCAATACATCGCGAATTGAATCTTGTCCTGTCATTAACATAACAAAGCGATCGATTCCAATACCGAGTCCACCTGCAGGTGGCATACCGTATTCTAAGGCTTCGATGTAATCAATATCCATTTCCGTCGCTTCATCATTACCGAGTTCTTTTTCCTTTAATTGGGATAAGAATCGTTCTTTTTGATCAATTGGATCGTTGAGTTCACTAAATGCATTGGCATATTCTCTGCCATCAATAAATAGTTCAAAGCGATCCGTAAAGCGTGGATCTTGTTTGCTCTTTTTAGCAAGGGGACTAATTTCAATAGGATGTCCGTAAACAAAGGTTGGTTGTACCACACTTTCTTCACAAAATGCTTCAAATAATAAATTCAAAATATGACCTGTGCCGGTATAGTGTTCTGGTACCTCAAGATCTTTATCCAGTGCAAACTGTTTTGCTTTTTCAAAGGTCATACCAGGGTCCCAAAAATCAATATCAAGGGTATCTTTAACCGCATCAGCCATATGTAATTTCTGCCATGGCTTAGTTAAATGAATTGTTTTACCGTTATATTCAACACTTTCTTTTTCCAATTGTTTGGCAATGTTGGAAAAGAGATATTCTGTTAATTCCATCATCGTATCAACGTCACCGTACGCTTGATAAAGTTCTAACATCGTAAATTCCGGATTATGTTTGATGCTCATTCCTTCATTACGGAAGGTTCTACCGATTTCATATACGCCATCAAATCCACCAACTATCAAACGTTTCAAATAAAGTTCAGGTGCTATACGTAGATAAAAAGGCATATCTAACGTGTTGTGGTGTGTCTTAAATGGTCGTGCATTCGCTCCACCTAAAATCGGATGCAAGATAGGGGTTTCGACTTCGATGTAATCCCGATCATTTAATAATGTTCTAAACAATGTAATAATTTCGGAGCGGAGAATAA
>JAIPGE010000002.1 GCA_021736285.1 Candidatus Izemoplasma sp. | reverse complement strand
CACCTAGACGGATGATGAAAAAGATAAGCCAAAACCACGTAACCTCTAAGTATGCTGGGTAAACGTCTTTGCGCATAAACCATTCTATATCCCACCCTCTTGTGATGAGCGAGGCAAACATCGCAAGCGGTTTTTTAATTATTATTGATATAATTGTCACTCCAATGAAAATTCCTGTTCCAATGATATCTGGTAGAAAAAAGTTTGATGCATTGTTATTTACATAAGCCATAATTGCTGCAAGAAGTGTCCCGATGACACCCCCAACAGCATAATACCATGTCTCATTCTTTTTAAGTCGAATACTCAACATGATAAAGGAAAATACCAAGGATAATCCTAATGCTATACCTAAATTAAAAATATTCAGCGAAACATAAAAGAGTATTGGCGGGATTAAAATGTCCAATGTATTTCCTTTTACAACCAATATAAGTTCCTCAAATATTTCTTTTAAAAATCGTTTCATATTATTCAACGCGCAGTGCTTCTACAGGATCTTTTTTAGCTGCTATACGAGATGGAATGAGTCCACCTATAAAGGTTAACAATCCTGATATAACAACAAGACCAACGAGATGTAGAACATTGACTTGGGCCACATTAGCAAGGGCATCATCATAATTTACTGCAATACTGTTGATTGGGAATGTTAATACATATGTAATTAAAATACCAAGTAGTCCGGCAAATGTTCCAATAATAATACTTTCAGCATTAAAGACACGACCAATATCACGCTTAGAGCCTCCAAGAGATCGAATTATACCAATTTCTTTTGTCCGTTCTAACACACTAATATAAATAATAACACCAATCATAATACTTGAAACAACAAGTGAGATAGATGCAAAAGCGGTTAACACAACACTAATAGATGTGATTAATGTACTTAATGTATCTCCTATTGCTTCAGCCAGGTCTGTTTCAAAGACTTTATCTTCAATTGGTTGATCTTCATTGTATATCGCAATGTGTTCTTTAATAGCTTCTTTATGTTCAACACTATCTGTATAAATTTGAATCAAAAAAGGATCTGTTGTGTTACATCCAATATAACTTAACAATTGTTCTTTTTCTGTTTCGGTTAAATTAACCAAATCAAATACTGATTGATTTTGACTTTCCTGTAACGTACAGATATCTGACTGTGAATTAACCAATAGTAAGTCTTCTTTTAATTCATATAAATATTTAACTCCTGAATTGTTATATTCTACTCCTGCATCACTCGCCTCAATAAGACCAACAATGGTAACTGTTACCCCTTCACTCGCAACAATATCTAAATTGTTATAATTAGGAATGTATATCTCTCCTTGTTTTAAATATAAATCGTCGTTCAAGGCAATAAAAAGTTCTTTCCCCAATACATCTTCATAATAGAGTGTTTGCGATGCATCATAGCCTAATGCTTCAATGATTTCTTGTTCAACAACATTCCATTGATCCATTAATAATACCACTTCTGTGCTGGTTTCAGGCATTTTACCGGCTTTCAATGTGTAATAATCTGAAATGGTTTCTTTAGGTACAATAAATGGGCTAAAACCAACCTTAGATAAATCCATCATTTCAACTGTTCCATCACGTTCTGTTAATATCGTTGGTACATACCCAAACTCGTAATGAATTTTTGTAAAAATATCTTCATCCATGCTTTCAAGATGTTCGATAAATACAGTACTTAATTGATTGATATGGACATCTTCACTCGGATCATAAATAACAATTTCATTTTCTTCATATTCCTCTGGAACATAAGTCGTTGCCCCAGCTCGTTCAAACCCAACTTGCATTTCTTCTCGGCCAATTAATATCGGAAGATTCACAAGTTGGTCACTTTCAATATCAGAAATTTGTGCTCGAAAACCATTGCTTATAGATAAAACAAGTCCAATTCCAATAATCCCAACACTGGCCGCTAATGCCGTAATTATTGTTCGGAGTTTTTTTGTTTTTAAATTATTAAATGACAATTTAAGTGCTGTTAAAAAACTCATTGATGTGTGTGTTGGGTTATACTCACGATGGGTTGTTATAATCTCAGACTTGCTTGTTTCACGGATAACTTCACCGTCTTTTAATTCAATTGTACGAGACGCAAATTCATCAGCGTACATTTTTGCATGGGTAACCATAATTACGAGTTTATCTTTTCCAACTTCTTGAATTAACGACAATATTTCTCTTGCTGTTTCACTATCAAGAGCACCGGTTGGTTCATCAGCTAAAATAATATCTGGGTTGTTGACCAATGCTCGCGCAATAGCAACACGTTGTTTTTCACCACCAGACAATTTTGTCGGTCGTTTATCTATGTGTGATGAAAGACCAACCTTATCTAATACTTCTAGTGCTCTTTTTTTTCTATCTTCAGGAGCAATTCCTGATAACGTCATTCCTAATTCTACATTATCTAATACAGATAAATGATTAATTAAATTATAACTTTGAAAGACAAAGCCAATGCTATGGTTACGATACGCATTCCAATCTTTTTCTTTAAAATCTTTTGTACTCACACCATTGATAAATAGATCTCCTGCAGTGTATTGATCGAGTCCTCCAATAATATTTAAAAGCGTTGTTTTTCCACAACCACTAGGACCTAAAATAGCAACAAATTCCCCTTGATTCATTTCGATATTTACGTTGTTAAGAGCTCTGAATAAGCGATCATCAACTTTGTAATCTTTAACAATGTTTTTTAGTTTTAACATCGACTCCACCTCACTTAATTTTATTATACAATATAAGTCCCCTAATGAATTTGATTTAGCACTCTTTTTTCAAAATAATAAACGACACACCTAGTGGTGTATCGTTTATCGGAGATATGAAAAATTATATTAGTTGTTACGCTTGAACCTTTTTCATATTACGGGTCTTGACATCAAAGATAACTGCTGCAACTAAGACAACCCCGCTAACAATTGCTTGATAATTTGTACCAAGCGACATCATCTGCATACCATTAATCAGCGACGCCATAACAAGTGCACCAATAACAGATCCGGTAACTTTACCAACGCCACCTGCAGCACTTGTACCACCAACAAAGGCACCAGCAATAACTTGAAGTTCTAGTCCTTCACCTGCAGTAAATGTAGCCGATCCTAACCGTGCAAGATACATAATTCCTCCCAAAGCACTTAAGAATCCCATTGATCCAAATACAAAGTAAGTGATTTTCTTTACGCTTATACCACTCAACTCAGCAGCTTCGGGATTTCCCCCAACGGCGTATATATGTCGACCCAATACTGTCATATTGGTCATAAAATGATAGATTGCAACAACAACTAAGACAATTACAAGTACCCAACTGAATCCTCTATAAGAGGCCAATAAAAATGTAATTGTAAGAATTGTTATTGAGATGAACACAAGTTTAGCAATAAATAAATCTGTTGGTAATACTTCGAAATCATATTTAGATTTTTCTTTACGCGTTCTAAATTCTGAATAAATAAACAACAGTACTGCAATGACACCAATAATGACACTTAATAGATGCAACCCAAAAACATTTGCAATAGCTGGTATGGTTTCTTGTCCAATTGCATTTATAATTGGGTTATTTACACCGAGTGTCCCTGTATTTTGTAGGGAATTAAAAATTAGACCTCGATAAGCAAACATACCACCTAATGAAGCAACAAAAGCAGGAATTCCTATTTTAGCAACAAGGTATCCTGTTAATAATCCTGCTGTAATTCCTATCAGTAAAACTATCGGAATCGCAATGATTGCATTCATATCATATGTTACGATCAAAACGGCTAAAATGGCTCCAATAAATCCAGCAATAGACCCAACGCTTAAATCAATGTGGCGAATGACAATGATTAAAGTCATTCCGACTGACATTACAGCGATATAACCAGTTTGTTGGATTAAGTTGAAAATATTTCTTGGTGTAATAAATAATCCACCTGTTGTGATAATGAAAAATATAAAGATTGTTATTAATGCGATGTACATTCCATAATCACGGATATTATTTCTAAATAAAACAAATAAATCTTTAAAAAATCGTTTCATATACTTTGGATAATTTCGGATACTTTTTTTAAATTTAATCCATAAATTGCTAAAGAACTGTTTCATTGTTATCCTCCTATACAGTTGCCAATTTCATGACATTCTCTTGTGTTGCGTCTGCCTTACTTAATTCACCTGTGATTTTACCCTCAGCAACAACATATAAGCGATCACTCATTGCTAATAACTCTGGTAACTCAGATGAAATCATAATAATACTCATCCCATGATCAATTAGTTGATTGATTAAAGTGTAAATCTCATACTTTGCACCAACATCAATTCCACGTGTTGGTTCATCTAAAATAAGGATATCAGGATTGGCAAACAATCCTTTACTAATCGATACTTTTTGTTGATTACCGCCACTTAAATTTTCAACTGTTTGTTCTATTGATGGGGTTTTTATATTAATTTCTTTACGGTATTTTTCAGCATAAACAATTTCTTTATTTTTGTCTATAACACCATTTTTTGCTAATAATTTTAAATTAGTTAATGATATATTTTGTTTTACATCTTGTTTCAAAATTAATCCTTCATTTTTACGGTCTTCAGAAACATATGCAATACCGGCTTTTAATGCTTGACTAGGATGATTAAAATGAACTTTCTTACCGTGAACAAACACATCACCATCCATATCATAATTTTTGGGATTTCCAAAGATACTAAGTGCTAATTCACTTCTTCCTGCGCCCATTAACCCGGCTAGTCCAACAACTTCACCTTTTTTCAGTTTGATACTTGCATTTTTAACCACTTGTTTACTAACAGCGAAATTATATGCATTAAGGTTCTTAGTTTCCAAAACAATTTCATCTTCAACTTGTGGTTTCCGTTCTGGAAAAATATTATCAATTGATCGACCTACCATATCTTTAATGATTTTGATTTCATTAATTTCATTTTTACGCAATGTTGAAATGGTTAACCCATCTCGTAGAACAGTTACACTATCGGCAATGGCTGTTACTTCTTTTAATTTATGTGAAATCATAATACAAGTGACGCCTTCTTTTTTTAATTCAACCAAAAGATTGAGTAAGTTTTCACTGTCATTTTCATTTAATGCAGCAGTTGGCTCATCTAATATTAATATTTGGACATTTTTACTCAATGCTTTAGCTATTTCAACAAGTTGTTGTTGGCCAATATTAAGATCTTTAACTTTGTTACCAGGATTGACATTTAACTTCACACGTTTCAATTGCTTATCAGCCATATGAATGGTTTGGTTCCAATTGATGATATTTCGTTTTTTAATTTCATGAGCGAGATATATATTTTCAAAAACCGTCATCTCTGGCACCAATGCTAATTCTTGATTAATAATGGCTAATCCGGCGTTTTCTGAATCAGAAATTTTCCTAAAATCAACAACTTCACCTTTTAACTTAATTTGTCCTGTATAATCTCCTGTTGGATAAATTCCACTTAAAACCTTCATTAAAGTTGATTTTCCAGCACCATTTTCTCCAACTAAAAAATGAATTTCACCTTCTTCAACCTTAAAATTAACATTATCCAGTGCTTTAACGCCAGGAAATGTTTTGGTTATATTGTGCATTTCTAAAATATAATTTGCCATTGTACCCTCCAGTTCTATTATACATTGCTTAACTCAGGAGTATGTTAAGCAATAGATAATAAAAGTATTGAGATTGGTGGCATTTTGTATGCCACCAATCTCTATTAATCATTAAGTCAATTATTCTCCTGCACTATCGATTTCGTCTTGTGTGTAATATCCAGATTCGATAATTACTTCTGTTAAGTTATCTTGTGTAACAACAACGACTTCTGCAGGTACTGCAGGTACGTCATTTTCACCATAGAAGTGTGTTGCAGTAGGTAAGTCTTCACCTTTCATTAGTTTATCAGCAATATTAAATGCATTTTCAACTAATGTACGGACATCTTTTAGAACTGTCATTGATTGTTTACCTTCTTGAATAGATTTAATAGATAAACGGTCAGCATCTTGTCCAGTGATAACAACATCTACATCATCAATAAATTCAGCGCGAATTGCACGAGATGTAAAGTCATTTGGTGCTAAGAAATATGCTGTATCCCCTGTAGGTGGATAAGTAGATGCATGATTCTGAGCTAGAGTAGTAGTCGCAGCCGGATCCCAATCTGTGTCAACTTCTGTCATAATGTTCAATGCTTCAGCAGTCGTTAATTCAGCTTGATCATCATAATCTGCAGCTGATGGTGCATTCATAACAACGAACGTTCCATCTGCGATTTTAGGTTGTAATACTTTCCAAGCGCCACGGAAGAATAATGGTGCATTAGCTTCCCATGTTCCGCCTGAATATAAGTATAACTCGTTACCTGTAGTGTCTCCTGCTTGATCAATTAAATATTGACCTTGTTGTTCACCAACAACAATTGAATCAAATGTGACATAGAAATCTACGCCAGCTAAATCTACGATACGGTCATAAGCGATAACGTCTATACCCTCATCGATTGCTTTTTGTACTGCTGTTTCTGCAGCTTCGCTATCATGTGGGGTAATGATTAATACTTCAATACCTTTTGATATTAATGTATCAATATTTGATGCTTCGATTTGAGAATCTCCGTCTGAGAATAAAATCTCATAACTGTATTCTGTATCATCAAGAAAACTCTCAAAACGTGCCTCATCTTGAATCCAACGTTCTTCATTTTGCGTTGGAAAAACGATACCGATATCGAGTTGGCTTCCACCACATGCTGAAAGCGAAATGGTAAAAACACTTAATAAAACTAAAAATAATACTCTTTTCATAAATTCCTCCTATTTTTTTTGTTACTTGTCATCATCCTAACATGTAAACGCTTGTAAAAGAATGGAATTTAATATGGAGTTTTTTGTATTTTTTTATGATTGTAATGAAAAACACACCAAAATAATTAATTATTCTGGTGTGTATTTTTTATAATCAATCCAAATGTATGTCTCATCAATAAGTGGATAAGTTAAGTCAGTAAGCGGCAAATTGTTGATAATACTATAAGTTAACTCGTTAATTGCTTGGGCCATCGCGGCTGAATCATTAATGACAGTTCCATATAAATATCCTTGCTCAATCAAATTGATTGCAGGCGGTAGACCATCAATTCCGATTACTGGAATCCAAGGCTCTGTTTCACGATTGATAATACCGTTTTCATTGGTATCAACAAAATAATCGTTTTCCTTCAGTGTATTAATTGCACCAATTGCCATCGCATCATTATTAGAAATAATTACTTCAAATTGTGTCCCAAAATCATCGATTACATTTTGCATTTCTTCTTCAGCGATAGTTTGTGAAAAATAGGCTTCTTGAATTGTTAAAACATCTAATGTAAATCCTAAATCCTCTATATATTCAACAACTGCTTCGGTCCTGATTTCTGCGTCTTGATGTCCTGGTTCTCCTTTTAATATAATTGCTTGAATTTTATTGTCTTGATTCAAATCATATTGATTTAAGTTACTTGGATTCCCTCCAAACAGTTCAGTCACAATTTCTGCTTGAATACTGGCTGATTGTTCTGCTTTAGCACCAACATAGTATACATGTTCCCACAAATCAAGATCTTCTTTCAAGGGTTCTCGGTTAATAAAGATAATTGGTGTGTTCACTGATTTTGCTTTTTCGATTATTGGATATACCCCTAAGCGATCGACAGGATTTACTACCAGTAAAGGATATGTATTATTTAATACTGATTCAATAATTTCGTTTTGGATAACTTGTGAGTTTTTTGAATCATAGGATGCAAATTGATAATCTCCAGAAATATTATCAACAATGAGTGTTCGGAAATCTTGCATATACAAATCTTCATAATCATAGATGACAAGTGGTATTGTTTCTACATTCTTTGAGCAACCGACCAATAATAACAGATTTATAATAATCAACAAATATTTCATTTGGTCACCTCCTGTTTAGGGATTGTAATACGAATAACTGTGTTTTCATCGACAACACTGCTGATTTCTAAATTGGCTTCATTACCGTAATATAATTTAAGTCGTTGGTATACATTGCGAAGTCCAACACTTTGTTTATGATCATTTTCAATCATAAGATAAATTTCATTAATTTGATTTTGTGTTAATCCATATCCATTATTTTCAACTTCAAAAACAACAGAATCATTTTTAAGTAATAATCGGATTTCAATATATCCATCAAATTCAGCACTGATGCCATGTTGAATCGCATTTTCTAATATCGGTTGTAAAATCAATTTAACAACAGAATATTGATAAACTTCTTCATCAATCTCAAACTCAAAATTAAACTTATCACTATAACGAATCTTTTGTATAAGAAGGTAGTTTTTAGCATGTTCGATTTCTTTTTCGATAGGAATAATCGTTTTTCCTCGTGAAATCGCAACTCGAAAGAAACGAGATAACGCAATGACCATTTGAATCACATCTTCATTTCTTTTTTGTTCGCTTAACCAAACAATTGAATCCAATGTGTTGTATAAAAAGTGTGGATTTATTTGTGCTTGTAAAGCAATAAATTCTGTTTTTCGTTTCTCTTTTTGTTCAGTAACTAATCGATCCATTAAGCCTTTTATTTCTTCAGTCATTTGGTTATAGGCATGCGCTAGAATGACCACTTCTTTCTGTCCTTCAATTGATACTTTTTGATGAAAATTTTCATGTGTTTCAATTTCTTGCATATGCGCAGTTAGCTTTTGAAGTGGCAATGTAATTTGTCGTGTTAAAACATACGCTGTAATAGTTGATGCAACAACTGTTGCTGCTAAAACACCAATTAAAGAAACAATCATATTGGTCCGCGTAGCATCAATGATATTTACATCAACAAACGTTGCAATTCGCCACCTTGTACCGTGAATGGTGTTAATATTCCCATACAAATCAGCCCCATCAAGCGTAATATAATCAGACCCAATAATAGTATCTTGAACCCATTTTACACTTTCACACGATGGATCTAAACAGGATTCATTTGATGAATATACAAGTTGTCCTGTATCACTGATGATTATCATGTATCCATCATCACCTAAGTTCGTCTGTTTGGCTAATACTTCAATTTTATCTGTACTTAAATCAAGTAACATCACACCTTGATAGGATATCCCATTAGAAGTATAATCAATAACTTTTGAAACACTGATAACCATTTCACTACTTGATTGAAAAATGTCTTGATAATGTGGTGGTGAAAAATAATAGATACCATCATTAAGCACAGCATTTTGAAACCAGTCACGTTGCTTTAAATACATGCTTTGTAAGGAACTACTCTGACTGCTGACGAGGACCATTCCATCCATATCGAGTAAAGAAATAGTAATGGTGTCTGTGTTTAGACGTGCATAATCAACATATAACGCTTCTAGGATTTCACTATCATTTAAATCATGTTTTTCCGTTTCTGATTCAATATAATTTGCTAAGTTTCTAACATCATTAAAATAGTTTTCATAATTCAAGATAATTTGTTTGTTAATTTCCTTTGAACTATCTTCAACGATGGTATCAATTGTGTCATACGAACGATTAAACGTAAAAAAACCTGTAAAAATAATGGCTAAAGAAATTACGGCTACAAATGATATGTTTAATCTTTTACCAATTGATAACTTATTAAACCATTTCATTGTTTACGATACATCCTTGGTGATAAGCCACTATGTTTTTTAAAGCTATGCGAAAAGTAATAGACATCACTGTAGCCACAAAGCAATGCTATATCCGCAATCTTTAAATCTGTATTCGATAAATACTCCTCTGCTTTTTGCATTCTAACTTTTATTAAATATTTGCTAAACGTATAGCCACTATTTTTTTTAAACAACATACTTAAGTGCGACAAACTTACATTTAGATGATCACTTAATTGTTCAAGTGTCAACGTTGTATCATTATAATGTTCATCAATATATGCGATTGCTTCTTGGGTTAATTTTTCACTTCGCGTTAATTGTTTACGGATATCTAAAGCTTTAACTGTAAGTAATACTTCTTCAAATAGTGAGAATAATTCATCAATTGCGGTTGTTCTTTGAATTGTAATAAGTAAGTCTCCATCAATCACATTGTCCAGAGATACTTCTGCTTTACTTGCAAGATGAATTATAAGATGCCCTATCTCTATTTGTAGAAATGGCAAATCATAAAAAACATCACTTTTTCGAATACGGTTTTTGATTTTTTCAATTTCATCTTGTAATAATTGCGTTGTTCCATAATGAAGTAACTGATCAAAATTGGCATAATCTTCTAAAGTGATTAATTTAGATTCTTTATCATAGGTGATTAATTCATCGGCATATACAATGTTTCCAAAATCATACGAATTAGCATACCCTAAAGCCTTTTTACTTTGGCGGTATGAGATTGGGAAATGATTAAATTCATCATATGGTTTTGATACACCAATTAATAACTCCACATCTAGGTATTCTCGTGCCGACTCAATTAACTCAAATAATAAAGTATCAATTTTATTTTTTGTTAAACTCTCTATTGTAAACACAAAGACTAGTCCTTCAGCTACCAATAAACTGTGTTTAAATTTTGCTTTTGAAAAAATGGATTTAAACATTTCATTGGCATTTACTTTAAGTTGTTCTAAGCGTTTTAAGTCATATGTTCCACGATTTTTGGTCTGAACTAGACAAGTGATAAACCCTTTATATTTTGAAACATCAATCCCATAAAGTCCTAATTTGTCGATATGATAAGGTGTTAGTGTTGTATCATTAATTAATGAACTCAGAAAACTGTCTCCAATTAACGGCAACAGTTGTTCGTATTTTTCTTTAACAATCATTAAATCTTTCATGTTACGATATTCTTCATCTAATGACTGTTTTAATTCTTTTAAAAAAGTATTTATTTCATGTGAGGTGACGGGTTTCATTAGATATTTAACGACATGCAGTTCAACTGCTTTTTTAGCATAGTTAAACTCGTCATATCCTGTAATAAAAGCAACACGAATCATCGGATAATCTCGTCTAATTATCCGGGCTAATTCGATACCATCAATAAATGGCATTTTAATATCTGTTAATACAACATCAGGTTTTAGCTTTTCAATTAATTCTAATGCATCATACCCATTCCCAGCTTTACCAACTATTTCAAACCCGATATCTTTTGAAATACGAGAAGCAATTCTTCCTCTTACTTCATCTTCATCATCTACTAAAATCAGTTTATATACTGGTTTCATGTCATCACTCCCAAGTTACTCTCATTGTATCACAAAATTAGAATTCCAATAGTCTTAATTTAATTTCTCATTTTTAAGCAAAGAAAAAAGAGCATTTACATGCTCCTTATCTTGCCAACAACCAAAACAATATGACACCGATAAATGGTAATAATATCACAATAATTAGCCAAACGATTCGACTTAATGTCATGGGTCGTGGACCAAACAAGATGGACAATACGGTAATAACTACCAGTATTGCCCAAATTAATCCAATAATACCTTTAGTAATAATGATTGGTGCTAGAATAAACATTATTGCCTTTAATTATTTGGATTATTGTTATTGCCAGGCATATATTCTTCGGGATCTACTTCATCAATTGCTTGATCACGCATTTGATTAGCGCGTTGTTGATATGCTTCAACCAACATGCCGACATTTTCTATTTGTTGATTACGAATTGCGTCATAATCCGGTGTTTCTACTTCGTCATTTTCAACAGCTTGTTGATGTTGATTGACTTGTGTGTGGACATTTGATCGCATTTGTTCTTGTAATTGTAGTGCTTCATCTTTACGTGTTTGTGCGAATTCTTGCATTCTTTCTCTGTGTGATGTTGTAATTAGTGCCATCAATTCATTCATTGGCAATTCTGTCAGTTCTTCAAATGTCAATGTTTCATCAGTTGCAAGTGCAGACTGAATCATTCTTACTTTTCCAATTGAAATGTCATATTCATCTGCTAGTGTTTGCAACTCTTCATAAACGTTTTGACCAGAGAGTACTGCCCCACTAATTTTGTTTTCTTCAAGAAAAGCTTGTGCTTTTTCTTCAGCTTGGGTTTGTAATTGATTTGCTAATGCTTCATCATCATTTCCAAACGTAATAATAACTGTGTTATCAGTTGTTGTTACATCAATATACCCAGCTTCAACTGCGCCATTCATAAATGCGTCAATCGCTTGTTCGTAAGTCATACCAATAAAATCGATATTTCCTGCTGCAATTTCTGCATCTTCATTACTAAATACATAACTAATAACTGTTCCATCTTCATCTAAAACAAATTCTATTGATGGATTAATATCAACTGCAAGTAATGAAGTACCTTCTACTTCAGTGCTAGATGTGCCACACCCAACAAGTGCAAATCCTAATACAAGTGCTGTCATAAATCCTAATAATTTTTTCATAAATCTCAACTCCTTTTCTTGCTTCCACACATATATACAATATGAATCATCAGTTTTCTACTTTTTTTAAAAAATTGTGATTTTAATCACAGTTTTTATTAAGGAAAAACTATATACTATGCTCATATAAAGGAGGCAACAATGACAACAGAAGAAAAAATAATTGATATTCTTAATAAGACCCGGAGTTACTTACAACAAGATGGTGGCGACTTAACGTTCGTTAAGTTTGAAGATGGTATTGTTTATATTCGACTGAGTGGTGCCTGTGTTGGTTGTGGTTCAGTTAATGTCACACTTTATGATGGTATTGAAAATATTTTAATGGCGGAAGTTCCTGACGTTATTGGTGTTGAACAAATCCAATAATATGAATTTACGAAAAGATGACACTCTAGGGCAAGAGTGTCATCTTTTAACTAAGGAAGGATTATTTAATAGTCTTATTAATTTTCATATACTCAACAAAATGATTAACCAAGCGTTTATCAAATTGTGTGTCCGCGCAAGTTATTAATTCTTTGATTGCTTCTTTTTGTGTCAATTGTACTTTATAACGTCGCTTACTTAACATTGCACAATACGAATCACAAATTGTTATAATTTTTACGAGATAGGGTATCTCATGATCATTTAGTTGATGGGGATATCCTGTGCCATCAACACGTTCATGGTGAAATAACACAATCTCTTTAATTTGTTTATCAATATTGAGATCTTTAATCAATGCCATTCCTGCTAAAGGGTGATTATAAATGAGGTCTTTATCTTTTTTTGAATTAGCTATTTGACCGTTGTTTAATGATTTTGTGAAAATCACTTTACCAATGTCGTGTACAATACCCCCGAGCATTAGACGTTGAATATCGTCTTGTTCTAATTCTAAATGATTTCCAAATTCGACAGCGTGTTGGCTAACCATTATACTGTGTTCTTCAACCGTGAATTTTTTATACTGTTTATCTATATTTAGTTTTGATAATATCGATTGAATTTCTTGTTTAGTAATACACATCATGTCACCTCAAACATATATACAGTTCTTGTTATAGAAATTCTCCTTTTATCACAAATTAATCACATTTTTTATACTTTTATCTTTATTGACCTATTTGGCTCTTAATCTAGTTTATGGTACAATAATTAGAAAGGAGTTGTTATAAATGTCAAAAATATACGAGGACGGAAGAAGCTTTCATCTGTATTCATGGAGTGCTCAAAACAAGATACATCCTTTGGTTATAACTGATGCTGAGGGCGTTTTTATTTATGATGAAGATGGTAATAAATATTATGATTTATCCAGTCAACTGGTTAATATGAACATTGGTCATAAACACCCATATGTTATTAAAAAAATAGCTGAACAAGCTGAGAAACTTGCTTTTACAGCACCTTTTTATGCCAGTGAAGTTAAAAGTGAAGCAGCAAGGAGAATCATTGATGTTGCCCCTGACAATATGGGAAAAGTCTTTTTTACTAACGGTGGTGCTGAAGCAAATGAACATGCACTTAGGATTGCAAAACAGTACACTGGTAAAACAAAAATTTTGAGTGGATATTATAGCTACCACGGAAGCACTTATGGGGCATCTAGTTTAAGTGGTGACCCACGTCGTTTCTTTACAGAACATCCGCCTGCCCCAGGCTTTATTAAATTTTTAAATCCTTACATGTATCGTTCACCTTTTCCATATCAAACAGAGGAAGCATTAACTGAAATCTATCTTAAGTTACTAGAAGAGCAAATTATTTTAGAAAACCCTGACAATATTGCTGCTATATGGTTTGAAGGCGTTGTTGGTAGCAATGGTGTGTTAATCCCACCAAAAGGCTATTATAAAGGCGTTAGAGAACTTTGTAACAAATATAATATATTAATGGTCATAGATGATGTGATGGTTGGCTTTGGCCGGACAGGTAAATGGTTCAGTTGTGAACACTTTGATTTTCAACCAGACATCATCACCTTTGCTAAAGGCGTTACAAGTGGCTACGTGCCACTAGGTGGTGTGATTATCAGTAAAACGATTGCAGATTACTTTGAAGATACCCCAATGGTTACAGGCCTAACCTATTCTGGTCATCCGATGGGTTGTGCAACGGCTATTGCTAATATGGACGTCTTGAAAAATGAGAAATTACTTGAAAACACAGAAAAAATGGGGAAATTATTACAACAAAAATTACAACAATTAAAACAAAACCATCCCTCAATTGGTGATGTGCGTTCAATTGGACTAATTAGTGTTATTGAATTTGTTAAAAATCAACAAACAAAAGAACGCTTAGTTCCTTATGGAAAAGATCCCAACGGAGTAATGAAAAAAATAAAAGGAAAATTATTTGAAAATGGATTGGCATCGTTTGGAAGAGAAAATCTAATTACTGTTGCGCCACCACTTACGATAACAGAACATCAACTAGACGATATATTTAATCGATTAGAGCCTGTCTGTACCTATGCTGATTCAGTTGTAAGAGAAATTTCCTAACGCGTCATTAAGCTTATTTCTTGAGTTATTTACGCTATCTAACAAACTATCTATGTAGGAGGGGCACTAAATGCTTAAGTATAAATTAATCGCAACATACATTATTTCAGCAATTATGATTTTTCTTGTCTTTATATTAGATAATAGCCCAATTGTTACAATTGGATTCAATCTATTTATTTTCTTGATCATTGTAACTTTACCCAAAAAGTCAAACTATAAGATTGTGTTTGTGAGTTTGATTTTGCTATATTCTATTGTCAATATAATCACACAAAATATGATAAGTGCTGAATCAGATAATTTCGAAAGAATCGTTAATTTGCATTATACTAGAACTTACCTTTTATTAGGGGTTTTATTCTCAGCAATCACTTTATTTATTGAAAAGAATGCTTATAAATCAGTTGCCGGATTTGGATTTGTATTTGTGCTACTCATTGCACTTCAATACGTCTTGTCTTTAGATGAAGTGTATCTATACTTTTCAAGTTTTACCAATATACCTATGTATCTATTTCCAATTGGTGAAACATCAAGTAACGTGAATTTAATCCAGAGTCTGATCGTTTTGTTTAAAATGGCTTTTGTCCAAATTGCATTACTTAATGATGCTAAAATAAGGTCATATCAACGTACTTCACTCAATAATAAAACCGCTATTTAAAATTTAAATAGCGGTTTTATTTTGTCAAAACAACATCCCAGCTTACCCATGTTATGACTATCTGATCCAAGTGTCACATGGTTACCACCTAATTCTAAATAACGTTTAATGATGACTTCTTTGGGATAAGGTCTTTTTTCCTTTTGATAACCTGATGTGTTGATTTCAATACCTTTATTACGTTTAATTAATGTCTTAAGTATCAGGTCAATTTTTGCTTTGTAATCATTATAATTATAATCACCAAATGGACTATAGCGAGTAATATAATCAAGATGTCCAAACACATCAAATTGAGAAATGTTCTTTATCGCGTCAAGTACCGTATCAAAATAAATATTATATGCTTCTTGTTTTGTTTTGTTTAAAAAATATTCTTGTGTATATAGATCTTTTTCTTCTAAGTAATGGATTGAAAGAATCACAAAGTCAAATGGATATTGTTCAATAAACTGATTAATTTCATTTTTCATATGCGCCTGGTAGCCTATTTCTACACCCAATCTAATTGGGATTGGAGATGCTTTCTTTACTTTTTCAAACGCGATAACATAAGCATCATAATCTATCATTTCATGAAATAGTGGATGCTTTGCATCAAAATCAACGTGGTCTGTGAAGGTAATTTCATCAAGACCTTTTTTTTGTGCTTCTACAATATAACCTTCAAAAGTTGCGGCTGGATCTGCGTCGGGAGAAAAATGTGTATGAATGTGATTGTCCTTTTTAAAATCAATCATTTTCGTCGTGAACTTAATTCTTTATAAATGTCACTTAACTTAATCTTATTATTTACCATTAAGACAAGTAAGTGATAAAATAGATCACTGATTTCATACACGGTTTCTTGATTGTTGTTTTTAGATGCAATAATCACTTCGCTCGCTTCTTCTCCTACTTTTTTAAGTATTTTATCTAATCCTTTATCAAACAGGTAATTGGTATAGCCACCATCCGGAATTAATTGTTTTTGCTTAACGACATTAAATAACTCATCTAAGATGTGTGCTTCTGGCATTGTATCTTTGACGATATCACGGTAAAAACAACTTTTGTTGCCTGTATGACATGCTGCACCCACTTGTTCAACCTTTGCTAAAAGGGTGTCTTCATCACAGTCATAGGATAGTGATTTTAGATACTGAATATTTCCAGATATTTCACCTTTTTTCCATAAAGTTTGTCGGCTTCTACTATAGTAAACCATTTCTTTTGTTTCAATTGTTTTATCATACGCTGCTTGATTCATATAAGCAAGCATTAAGACATTGTTGGTATAGACATCTTGCACAATAACTGGTATTAGATCTTGTTCATTAAATGTTAGTTTCATAAGTTGGTCACCTCTCAATTCGGATTGGTACGTTTGCTTGTTGTAGTGTTTCTTTTAATTCATTAATTGTTATTTCTTTGTAGTGAAAGACACTTGCGGCTAAATACCCATCAACGTCTGTTTGTTTTGCAAGATCAACAAAATGTGATATAGCGCCTGCACCCCCCGATGCGATGACAGGCACATTGACAACTTCACTAATTTGTTTTAATAAAGCAATATCAAATCCTTGTTTCATACCATCATGGTTCATGCTATTAATGACAAGTTCTCCTGCTCCTAATCTAACTCCTTGTTTTACCCATTCAATCGCATTAAGATGTGTATTAATCCGACCGCCATTTTTATATACTATAAATTCATTATCTTCTTGTTTTACATCTATTGATAATACAATACACTGCGCTCCATATTTTTGTGAAGCCGCTTTGATTAAGTTGGGGTTATCGATTGCGGCTGAATTAATTGATACTTTATCTGCACCTTTGTTTAAAACATTAGCGATATCACCAAGCGTTTTTAGCCCACCACCAACACAAAACGGAATGTTGATTTCTTTTGCCACTTCTTCAACAAATTGTAATGATATTTCTCTTTTTTCATGGGAAGCTGTAATGTCATAAAAAACTAGTTCGTCGGCACCTTCTAAGCTGTAGCGTTTTCCTAATATTTTTGGATCATTAACATCTTTTAGTCCTTCAAATTGCGATCCTTTTACGACACGGCCATCTTTTACATCTAAACAAGGGATGATACGTCTTGCGAGCATATGATTGCCTCCTTCAGTGTTACTTTATTTGCATACAAGGCTTTACCAATGATAGCACCATATAGATTCATTTGACTCAGTGTTTGAATATCATCATATGAACTGACACCACCCGAAGCAATAATATTTAAATCTGTATTATTTGATAGCGTTTGATAGTCACGAACGTTCGGTCCTTGCATCATACCATCTTTTAATATATCTGTATATACAATCGTTTTGATTCCTTGAGAGACAAGTCTTTTACATAATTCTAGTGTGGTGTATTTCGATATCTCTTGCCAACCTTTATATGTTACAACGCCTTTTTTTGCATCAACTGACACGATAATTTGGTTCGGGTACCGCTTTGTTAATGATTGCAAATTATCTAGTTGTTCAATCGCAAAGGTACCGAGAATAACGCGTTCTACACCAATATCTAATAATGTTTTTATCCGGCTTATTGAACGAATCCCACCACCAACTTGGAGTTTTAAGTTAGTATTCCTAACGATATCTTTTATCACATCTTCATTTTGTCTTTTTCCGGTTTCTGCGCCATCAAGATCGATCACATGTAACCACGTTGCTCCTGCATCTTGATACTGTTTTGCAACAGCAACAGGATTTGCATTATAGATTGTTTTTTGCTTAAAATCTCCTTGTTTAAGACGAATACATTTACCATCCATTAAATCAATTGCTGGGAAAATAATCATCCAATCAACTCCTTAACTGCTTGTAATAATTTAAG
Organism: Candidatus Izemoplasma sp.; assembly: GCA_021736285.1. Lineage (GTDB taxonomy): Bacteria > Bacillota_I > Bacilli_A > Izemoplasmatales > Izemoplasmataceae > JAIPGF01. The sequence goes on along the minus strand of JAIPGE010000002.1, from coordinate 2,968 downwards.
ACCTACTTGACCACTTTTTTCAGGATGAAATTGCATCCCAATGATATTTTCCTGTCTGACAATTGCTGGTATTTCTACACCATAATTTGTGTAAGCCACAAGTGTATCTTGGGGATGATCAACATAATATGAGTGGACAAAGTAAACATAGTCTTCTTCTTGTATATATTTTAAGAGTGTATCTTCTTTTGCAAAGAATAGTTTGTTCCATCCCATATGAGGGACTTTTTTAGTGATATCTAGATACACAACTTCTCCCTTTAAGAACCCCAATCCTTTTGTATATCCAAATTCACTGCTGCTTTCAAATAAGATTTGCATACCTAAACAGATCCCAATGAGTAATTTATTGTTTTTAACATGTTGACGAATTAACGGAATTAATCCTGTATCTTTTAAATCTTTCATCGCATCACCAAATGCGCCAACACCTGGTAGAAACAACACATTTGCGTTGATAATATCATCTGGATCATTGCTTATCATTGCATCGATACCAGCCCGGTTTAACCCACGCTTAATTGAACCAATATTACCTACTTTATAATCTATAATGACATTCATTATAAAACGCCTTTGGTTGAAGTAATCGATTGGTTATCAATGACTGATATGGCTTCTTTAAAAGCACGACCTAACCCTTTAAAAATAGCTTCCACTTTATGGTGATCATTAAGACCATATCGTAAATTGACATGACATGTTACCCGGCTTTCAATGACTAATGCATAAAGAAATTCTTTGATATTTTCTAATGATAACCCACCAATTGCTTCTTTAGTATAGTTAACATTATAAATAAAAACAGGGCGGTTTGAAATATCCAATGCAATCTCAGCCAATGCTTCATCCATTGGTGTTAGTGTTGTGGCAAAACGAATAATACCATGTTTATCTTCTAATGCTTCATTTATCAACTTACCAAGAACAATGCCAACATCTTCAACAGTGTGGTGATCATCAACATCTAAGTCTCCTGATGCGTCGATATTTAAATCAAAACCTGCATAAAAAGCAAAAGTTGTTAACATATGGTCAAAGAAGGGAATACCTGTTTTTATTGTAATATTTTTGTTCCCGTCTAAATTTAGTGAGGCTGTGATTGATGTTTCATTTGTCGTTCTTGTCATATTACTGTTACGCATTATAGACCTCCTTTAAGGCTTTTAATAATTGCTTATTCTCATTTTGATTACCAACTGTTATTCGGTAGTACCCATTGCTAAAGGCGCGAATTAAAATTCCTTTTTCTAATAATAATTGATCAAGCATTAGATGACTTTTCATATATAAGAAGTTGGTAGAAGAAGGGTATATAGTCAATGGCAACTGAGCCATTGTTTCATATAGTTCATCACGTGCGACACATAGATTCTCTACAAATGATTTAACACGTTCGCTTTTGTTAAGTGCTGCGATACCATATTCTAACGATGCTTGATTCATACTGTAAGGTAACTTCACTTTTAATAAGGTTGATATAATATTGTTATTTGCTATCATATATCCAATGCGTAATCCTGCTAGTCCATATGCTTTTGAGAACGTTCGAGCAACGATTAAATTATCATATTGGTTAATCTCTTTTGCTAAACTTTCTGTCTCATTTGCAAATTCCATATATGCTTCATCAACAACGACTAAGGCACCAGTCGTTGATAATAAGGTTTCAATGTCTTTCTTATGTATGATTGTGCCTGTTGGATTGTTTGGATTACAGATAAAGATGATATTTGGTTGATATTTTTTGTCAGCAGCAAGTATATCATCCATTGATAGTGTCATATCTGAATTAAGGGGTACTGTTTGATAGGTAGTTCCATGAATTTTAGCGTAAATACCATACATTGAAAATGTTGGACTAAACGATAAAACTGTGTCGTCTTTTTCTGTGTATGTTTTGACAACAATTTCAAGCAATTCTGTTGATCCGTTCCCGATGACAAAATTATCTTGTTGTAATTGATAGTTTTCACTTAATGATTTCCTGAGAATATTGCTTAAGGTATCTGGATATTTGCTGGTATCAAAATCGAGAAAGAAGCCATCTTTAAATAAATAGTTTGTTGTCTCGTTAGCATTTAGTCTTATCTCAACATCATTGTCATTTACCTGATAAGGTTTGAGTTCTTGAATCGCTTGCTTAATCTTCACTGTAACGTACCTTGATCGCATTCTTGTGTGCTGTTAATCCTTCCGTTTCAGCGAGTCGCATAATTGGATCTTTATATGCTTTTAATGCTTCTTTGCTATAATTTATAAGCGATATTCTTTTTATAAAATCATCTACACCCAGTGCTTGTGAGAATGTGGCAGTACCACTTGTTGGCAAGGTATGATTGGGCCCGGCAATATAGTCTCCTAATGGTTCAGGTGAGTAAGGGCCAATAAAAATTGCACCTGCGTTGGTTATCTCTTTTGCAAGTATTTCTGCATTGTCTGTTAGTAGTTCAAGATGTTCTGGTGCAACTTTGTTTATAACAGTAATTGCTTCTTTATCATCATTTACTAAAATTGATACACCACCATTTTTTAATGCTTTGTCAATAAATTCTTTACGGCTGAGTTGATTGGTTTGAATACGTAATTCAGTATTTACTTGATTGATTAGTTGTTCTGATGTTGATACTAAGATTGAACGCGCTCGGGTGTCATGTTCTGCTTGTGAAAGTAGATCAGCAGCAACAAATTTTGGATTACTAGACGCATCTGCATAAACCAAAATCTCACTTGGACCTGCGATCATATCAATACCGACTTTGCCAAACACTTCTTTTTTTGCAAGTGCCACATAGATGTTTCCTGGACCAACTATTTTATTTACAGGTTTAATGGTTTCTGTTCCATAAGCCAGTGCCGCAATCCCTTGTGCGCCCCCACAAGTATATACTTCATCGATTCCGGCTACCTTAGCCGCAGTAAGGATAATATCACTTATTTTACCAGCTTCATTGGGGGGACTGATCAT
>JAIPGE010000001.1 GCA_021736285.1 Candidatus Izemoplasma sp. | reverse complement strand
ACTATATCTTATATTATACCTTTTTTAATGAAGAATATCAAGAAAATTATTTTTTATTATTTTTTATTAATTAAATAGTATAGTATACTTACACCGTATTAAAACGAGGTGTAAAAAATGAAACCACACACAAAGTTTGAACGCAGTATTATGAGCACTTATAGAAAATCGTTATGGAATCGTCTTATCCAAGGTATAAAAAAATATAATTTGATTCAAAACGGGGATAAAATAGCTGTGACGATTTCTGGAGGAAAAGATAGTTTAATTATGGCTAAATTGTTTCAGGAACTTAAAAGGCATCCAGAAATAAGTTTTGAGCTCGTCTTTATAACAATGGATCCGGGGTTTAATCAAGTCAATCTTGATCTCATTGCCGATAATACAAAAAAATTAGATATTCCTGTTGAAATAAGGCCGTCTAACACATTTGATATTTTAAGCAAACATGCAAAAGGGAAACCATGTTATCTATGTGCGAGTATGCGCCGGGGATTTTTATATAATTTTGCCAAAGAATTGGGCTGTAATAAACTTGCACTCGGACATCACTTTGATGATGTGATAGAAACAACGTTAATGAATATGTTTTATGCAGGGAGTTTCAAAACAATGCTTCCCAAAGTAAAAAGTAAAAATTATGAAGGGATTGAGCTCATTCGTCCGATGTATCTTATTCGAGAAAAAGATATCAAGCGGATAATGAAAACAAATAATATTGAAACAATGGGATGTGGCTGTCAGCTTGCAACATGCGATATTACCAGCAAACGCGCAACCACAAAACAACTCATTAAAACATTAAAAGAACAATTTGATGATATCGATAAAAACATATTCCGTGCTGCAGAAAATGTGAATCTTGACAGTATTGTTAGATGGAAACAAGATGGCAAGGTGCATACATATTATGATGATTTTGAATCTAAATAAGTTATTTCCCCAAACAAAAATTACTAAATAGTTCATCTAATAGTGCAGTTGAAGAGGTTTCACCAATAATTTCACCAAGCATCGACCAAGCGTCTTTAAGATCAATTTCAATCATATCAATAAGCATCCCATCAGATATTGATTGAAGTGCATCTTTGAGCGCTTTTTTTGCGTTATTAATAATTGCAATATGTCGAGCATTTGAGATAATTTGCGCGTAATCTTGGTTGATTGCGCCATGAACAAACATATCTTTAATCGCTTTTTCTAAGTCATCTAGGCCTTCTTTGTGTAACGCACTCATTTCAATACTGTTTTCAAAATCATGGTGAAGTGCTTTATCTAAGTCGACTTTATTAATAATGATTATCCGTTTTTTATTTTTTGTTAATTCAAGTAATTGTTTGTCATCATAGGTTAAACGTTGATTATTATCTAAAACATATAAAATTAGTTGTGCTTTCTGAATAACTTCTTTGGCTTTTTGTATCCCAATGCTTTCAACACGATCATGGGATTCTCTGATACCGGCAGTATCAATTAAGTTTAAAACAATTCCACCAATATTTAGTGTCCCTTCAACAATGTCTCGTGTTGTGCCTTGAATTTCCGTAACAATTGCTTTATCTTCTCTTAATAAGGCGTTTAAGATACTTGATTTACCAACATTTGGGCGACCAATGATTGCAGTGTCAATGCCTTCACGGATGATTTTCCCCACTTCAGCTCGTTCTAAAATACCATCAAACCGTCCAATAAGTTTCGTTACTTCGGGCAATATTTTTTGATTGGTTAATTCTTCAACATCATCATATTCTGGATAATCGATATTGACTTCAATTTGTGCAATGACTTGTAGTAGGTCTTGACGCAATGATTGAATTAATTCATAAACAACACCATCAAGGCCTTTATTAGCCAAAGTTAATGATAAGTTTGAATTGGCATGAATGACATCCATGACAGCTTCAGCTTGTGTAAAATCAATTCGCCCATGTAAAAATCCCCGCATTGTAAATTCGCCAGGTGATGCTGGATGAGCACCGTTTTTCAACATTAATTCAACAACTTTTGACGCCACAAAATAACCACCATGACAATTAATCTCAACAACGTCTTCGGTAGTGAAAGATTTTGGATTTCGAAAAATACTGACCATCACTTCATCAATCGGTTGATTCTCATCAACAAGATGACCATAATGGATGGTATTGCCAGGAACATTCTCTAAATTAGGACCATCAAAGACTTTATTTACTAGGGCAATCGCATTATCACCACTTAGTCTAACGATACTGATAGCACTCTCACCAACAGCGGTTGAAATTGCAACAATTGTTTCATTATTCATAGAAATCACCATATTTATTATATCATAATTTACGGTTTTAGTGTATAATACGATTGGGTGATTTAATGAGAACGACACGAGATTTTAAGTATTATGTAAAAATGTATTTAGTTGCACTGATTGTTTATTTAGGTTATGTTAGCTATCTCGCTTATCAAGATGGTGGATTTGACGTCACACTTCTTTTAGGTGCGGCCTATATTCCACTAATGTTTATTTTGTTTATGTATGTCTTTGACAGAATATTTGATAAGATTTTTCCACCAAAAGAGAAAAAACAAGCCGATGCATACAAAACATTTGTAAAAAACATTACACAAATAGTGGATAATGAACTCTCTTTTTCATTAGAAGAGTTTAAGCGATTAAGAGAAAATGAAAAGTTTCAAAAAGCTTTGTTTCATGCCTATCAAATTACTGAGCACGGTGAAACAGAACAAATTAATTTTGTCTTTTTAGAGAAAAAATTTAGAAAAGATACCAATGAAGCAAAGGCAATGGAAATAATCATAAGGGAAGTAAAAAAAATGATGTAATTTTCCCAAAAGACTATCATATATAGTCTTTTTGTTTTATAATGGATGTTAGGAAAAGGAGTGGTAGATATGGCATATAAAGCACTATATCGTACCTATCGTCCTGCAGATTTTAGTGAAATCGCTGGGCAAGAACATATCACACGTACGTTCAAAAATGCATTAAAAAATAATAAACTCGCTCACGCGTATTTATTTAGTGGACCTCGCGGGACAGGAAAAACATCAATCGCAAAAATAATTGCAAAAGCAGTGAATTGTGAACACGCACCAGTAGAAAATCCATGTAATAATTGTGAGATATGTAATGGTATAGATCACAATACTATTAATGATGTTATTGAAATTGATGCAGCCAGTAACAACGGTGTTGATGAAATACGAGAAATACGAGATAAAGTTAAATACTTACCAGGTGTTGGACGGTATAAAGTTTATATTATTGATGAAGTTCACATGCTTAGTACAGGTGCTTTTAATGCGCTTTTAAAGACATTAGAAGAACCCCCTAAACACGTGATATTTATATTGGCAACAACAGAACCCCATAAAATTCCAGCAACAATTCATTCGCGATGTCAACGCTTTGATTTTCGTGGCGTTAGCGTCCCAGAAATGATTGAACGATTGAATACCATTATTGAAGAAGAAAAGATTGAAATTGGCAAACAAGCTATTAAAGTCATTGCCGAAAGTGCTGAAGGCGGTATGCGGGATGCGATTAGTTTGCTTGATCAAGTCGTTTCTTACGCAGACCAAAAAGTAACAATCGAAGACGTACATACGATTCGCGGAACGGTTTCAAATGAAAGATTGCTTGACATTGCCTTAGCTATATATGAAAATGATAGTGTTCGCGCGATAAAAATCCTAGATGAATTGATTGATATGGGAAAAGAATCAAAACGTCTTGTTGATAATATGATTATGTTCTATCGGGATATGTTAATCTATAAAAACACAAAGACCGAGGACAATGATCAACTTATCTTTAGCAATAACACGTTTATTGAATTAACAAGTACCTTAAGCAATAATTTAATTTTTTATTATATCGATGTTTTAAACAACACTCAGAATGATATGAAATGGTCGAATAATGCCAAATTATACATGGAACTGGCATTAATAAAAATGGTTGATAAAATTGAAAAACAAGAAATATATTTTCAGGATAAAATTGATCAACTAACAGATAAAATGACGCAATTACAGCAACAGGTTGAAAACCAAACAGTATCTCAAGTTGTTACACAAAACACACCTGAACAAGAAGATGAAGACGAAGTTTCACTCGAAACAGTGATTGACGAACAACAAGCAACGTCTGAAGAAACAAATGAAGAAGAAGCATCAAGTGAAACTGAAGAACAAGAACCAAAGCAAGAAACAAAAAGCAATGATGAAGAAGAAGAAAAAGAAGCGACAGAGACGATAGATGACTCAGATGAAGAGACGAAATCACAACCATCGCTCTTTAATCAAGGTGAAGAACTCGCACCAACCTCAAAAGAAACAGATAAGGTAACACAAGTTACAGAACCAGAAGAAGATGAAACACCGTATCAAACTTATGACATTAGATATGTGGAACAGGTATTAAACAATGGAAATCGTGAAGAGAAAATTGCAATGAACAGCAAATGGTTTGATATTGAACGTATCGCTACCGCCGAGACAATGTCTTTGGCTAAATGGATTACCGATGGTCGAATTGTTGCGACCAACGGGAAAATGCTCATTATTGAATATGCCAACGCGTCGTTATGTAATCGGATGATGAAACCAGACATAAAAGAAAAAATTACTGAAATGTTATCGGATTACTTTAATAAAGAACTCGATTATCTTGCCTTACCTAAAAAAGTTTGGGAAGAAAAGAGTCAAGAATTTATCAAAAAATGGAAACAAAACCCAGACAAGGATATTAAACTATCGCCAATCAATCATCCAAAATTGAAAGAAATGCCTGTTAGGAATCAACCTCAAAATGTGATGATGCATGAAGGCGTTAAAGAAGCAAGCCAGTTATATGGTAAACACAAAGTGAAAGTAAAGAGAGGAGATTAAACAATGAATCCAGGAATGATTAAAAAATTACAAAAAATGCAAAAAGATATGGTAAAAGCCCAAAAAGAACTTGAAGCATCAACCTTTTATGGTTCTGCAGGGGGTAAAATGGTAACTGTTGAATTTACTGGGGACAAACAAATGCGCAATATAACGATTGATCCGCTTGCGATTGAAGATGTCGAAGATTTAGAATTGGTACAAGATACCATAATCGCTGCTGTTAACGACTGTATGAAAAAAATCGATGACGAAACAGAAAGCGTAATGGGTGAATTTACAGGTGGCGGACTCCCAGGCATGTTTTAGGGAGTTATCATGAAATACCCAAACGCAATTGAAGGATTAATAGAACACTTAAGAAAATATCCTGGCATTGGTAAAAAAACAGCAGAACGTTATGCGTTATATACAGTGAATCAACTCACTAAAGAAGAGATAGATGACATTGTAGAAGCTTATCTAAAAATAAAAGAAGACATTTTTCATTGTTCAGTATGTGGTAATATTACCGACATTGATCCTTGCCCAATTTGCACAGATGACAGCCGTGACCAATCACAGATTATCGTTGTAGAAGAAGCAAAAGACATCATTGCGATGGAAAAAGCAAACCAATATCAAGGACTATATCACGTTTTGAATGGTGTCATTTCGCCAAGTGAAGGCATAGGACCAGATGATATCCATTTAAAAGAATTACTTAGTCGGTGTAAAGATGGACGTGTTAACGAACTCATTATCGCAACTGATTTAGACAATGAAGGAGAAACAACAGCACGCTATATTTCACGCTTATTATCCGATACAGATTTACTTGTTACAAGGATAGCACACGGCATTCCTGCAGGGGGAAACATTGAGTACGCAGATGAAATTACCATCATGAAAGCAATTGAAGGAAGAAGAAAATTATAAAAAACACAAAAAATTCATAAGATTTACACAAGATATTTGTTATAATGATTATATATATTAAAAGAAGAGGTGGATAAAGTTGAATTTATTAGTCGAAATACCAAGTTTTCTGCAACCGATTATTGACGGACTGAATATTGAGGGGTATATCACCGAAGGGTACAACTTCGTAATGGCACTCAGTGCTATTGAACAATTAGTTGGTGCACTCGGACTCGTCATTATTGTGATTTTAGGAACTTTTGAGTTGATAAAAAAATTATCAAAACTCATTATTGTTGTTGCCGTATTATTTGGGTTATGGGTATTATATAACCAAGGCTTCCTAGAAGGAATTATCGGATAACCATTTAAGACAATCCTAGATTGTCTTTTTTTCTTATTAACACTTACATAACCACTATTTTACAAAAATTCCATATAAATTAATTTTCGAAAATAGTGTTTCAAATCAACCGATTATGTTGTATAATGTAATGTTAAAATGAAAATAAATTTAGGAGAGATAAGATGGATATTACACTCAAGGAAATTACGAAAATTTTTCAAGCAAAGGACAAATCGGAAACTGTTGCTGTCAATGACTTCAATATAACGATTCCTTCAGGAAAACTTATTGGCCTTTTAGGACCAAGTGGATGTGGGAAATCAACTACACTGTATATGATTGCGGGATTATTAACACCGAATCATGGTCGCATATATTTTGGTGATGAAGATGTGACTGATATGGCCCCAGAAGATCGTGGGATTGGGCTTGTGTTTCAAAATTACGCCTTATATCCGCATATGACAGTTAGACAAAACATTATGTTTCCACTTGAAAACATAAAAGTGCCAAAAGAAGAAGCATTAAAACGGGCACAAGATATGGCTGATTTGGTTGGTATCGGTGAATTGATGAATCGAAAACCAAAACAATTATCAGGTGGCCAACAACAACGGGTTGCGATAGCACGAGCACTTGTTAAAAAGCCTCGAGTGTTATTATTAGATGAACCACTTAGTAACTTAGATGCGCGTTTACGTTTAGCAACACGTGAAGAAATAAAACGGATTCAAAGAGAAACCGGAATCACAACAATCTTTGTTACACATGATCAAGAAGAAGCAATGAGTATTAGTGATGAAATAATTTTAATGGATCTTGGAATAAAACAACAAGTGGGAGAACCACAAGATGTTTATGATGAACCAAAGAATTTATTTGTTGCAAAATTCTTAGGAACACCACCAATCAATTTAATGCCTGGAGAAATTAAAAACAAGCAAGTGCTGATTCGAGGATCTAAAGTAACTGGAAAAGCCGCTAAAAATCAAGAGGTCGTTGTCGGAATTCGTCCTGAAGGCTTTGAAATTGATCCAAATGGGATAATGGAATTAGAAGTATATATGGTAGAGACAATAGGTAGAGATACAACATTGATTATTAAGAACTTTAATGATTCGGCAAAATCATATCGAATTATTGTTGATGCAAGACATCGTATCAAACCGGGAGATAAGGTAAAGTTTAATATTGAGAGTGATAAAATATTTGTCTTTAACCGAGAAACTGGAGAACGGCTATAATGCTTGAAAGACAGAATAACTTAAAAGCCTTATTCTACCTTGCACCAGCGATGGTGTTACTCAGTGTGTTTACCTTTTATCCTTTATTCAATGCATTCTTTTTAGCTTTTTTAAGAGATTATGAATTTTTACTCCGTAGTGCCAAAGGATTTACCTTATTTGGGAATTTTAAAAACGTTATAACAGACCCTGATTTTGGTATTGCGATGAAAAATACGAGTATCATTACCTTTATTAGTGTCCCTATTTCAGTTATTATTGCATTATTAATTAGTGTGGCACTAAATTCAGTCAAAAAATTACAAGGGGCATTCCAAACAATTTTTTTCTTACCTTACGTTACCAATGCGATTGCGATTGGGATGGCATTTGCGTTTATCTTCCATGCTGATTACGGATTATTAAACACAATACTGGGTTGGTTTGGGATTAACCCTATTAACTGGGTTGGACTCAATGCTTCATGGAGCAACGCGATGTTTGCCTTATTGGTATACACGATATGGGGTGGACTAGCCTTTAAAATAATGGTTTTCTTGAGTGGACTACAAAGTATCGATAAGCAGTATTATGATGCTGCGCGTGTTGATGCAACACCACGCCGTCGTGTCTTAACAAAAATTACAATTCCACTCCTGTCACCGATGATTTTTTACATCACAGTGACATCCTTTATTGGGGCTTTTAAAGCTTATCGAACAATTATCGGGATGTTCGGAGAAACGTTACGTCCCCCAGGAACACTATCAAAAGATTCGTTGATTACGATTGTAGGTTTAGTGTATGATGCATTAGCGCATGCAGATGCAACAGGTAAAATGAGTGAAGCTGCTGCAGCATCAATCATCTTGTTCAGTATCACGATGATTTTCACACTAGTTCAAATGCAAATCAGTAAAAGACGAGTCCACTTCTAGGAGGGTTATGACATGCAAAATACAATAAGAGAAACACGTATTCGTACCATTCTTTTCAAAGTGTTGGTCTACACCTTTTTAGTTGGATTTGCTATCTTCGTGTTAATTCCATTTTACTGGATGGTCTTAACATCACTAAAAAGTTTTCAACAAGTACGGACTGAAGTGCCACCAAGTTTAATTATTGGGTTAAAAGATATCCGTTTCTTAGAGAACTATGCATCTGCTTGGAATGCAGCACCATACTATCAATATATGTTAAGAACAGTAGCTGTTGCCGCGATTTCAACAACGGGAACAATCTTTACCACAATCTTTGCCGCATTCGCATTTGCAAGATTGAACTTTAAAGGAAGAGATTTTCTATTCCTTGCGCTAATCTCAACAATGATGATTCCTGGTGAAATGTTTGTTATCACAAACTACATTACAGTATCTAACTTAGGATGGTATAGCCCCTTAGGGCAAACCCAAACAGAAGCATTTTTAGCGTTAACAATGCCGTTTATGACAAGTGTATTTTACTTGTTCTTCTTACGCCAAGCATTCAAACAAATTCCTGATGAGTTATATCTCGCGGCGAAAGTCGATGGAACAAGCGACTGGAAATATTTGTGGAAAATTATGGTTCCAATTGCCTCACCAACAATCATTACAATCGTTATCTTAAATGCAATGGGAACTTGGAGTGCTTATATCTGGCCTAAATTGGTTGCGACAGAATATCCACTTGTGACCAATGGTCTTCGTGAAGCATATCAAGATTTCTTTGGTATGGTAAACTACAGTCAGCAGATGGCTGCAGCATTAATTGTTACGTTACCGTTACTAATTGTATTTATGTTTCTTAAAAAATACATTATGCGCGGAGTATCACGTAGTGGAATCAAGGGTTAAAACATATAAAAGAAAAACTATATTAATAGGAGGAGAATAATGAAAAAAGTATTAGCGTTACTACTCATGGGTGTCTTTGCCTTAGGTTTAACCGGATGTGTACAGTTTGAAGAAGATCCTTATGAAGTAGATTGTGACGAATATCCAAATCACGTTAGTTGTTTGGATAATAATGGTGGTGGTGCCATTGATGGTGCACCAGGCATCATTAATGTACTTGATGCTTTACCAAACGAGCCAGTTACAATCACATTCTGGCACGTTTATGGGGAAAGTAAAGGGGCGTTGCTTCAAGAGTTTATTGATGAATTTGAAGCAGATTATCCAAATGTAACCGTTGAAGCTGTTTCTCAAGGAGATTATACAACAATCCGTAACAACACATTAAATGCCATTACAGCAGGAAACACACCAACAATGGTTGTTGGATATCCAGATCATGTTGCTGGGTATCTCAAAGGAAATGCTGTTATTCCACTAGATGATTTTATCTATGATGAAAATTATGGTGTTGACCTAGATGATTTCATCGAATCTTATCTTGCAGAAAACAAACAATATGCAGGGGGATATATGTATTCATTCCCATATTCTAAATCTACTGAAATGATGGTTTATAATAAGGATAAGTTCGATGCAGCAGGAATTACTGTTCCAACTGATCGCGTTATCACGTGGGCTGACTTAGACATATGGGCTGATACCATGGTTGATCCAAATTACACAGTTGGTTCAAACGATGCAGATAGTTGTCAATATTTAATTAACTTCGATTCATCGAGTAACTTTTTCATTAATAGTGTACGACAATGGAGTGGTGGATATACCAACTCAGATGGTGATATCTTAGTTGATAATCAAAACACCATTGATATGTTAAATTATGTCAAAACACGTTTTGCAGACAATACATTCAGTTTACCACTTGCATGGAATGAAAGTTATGGTTCAAATAACTTTATCGCGGGAGACGTTTGTATGAGTGTTGGTTCAACTGCAGGGATTAACTACAATATTCCTCCAGGTGGAGAATTTGAAGTTGGCGTTGTCCCTGTGCCTCAATATGATTTAGATTCTAAATCAGCTGTTCAACAAGGACCGAATGTTGCGATAATGAGTAATACAACAGATGCTGAACGTTTGGCATCATGGTTGTTAATTACATATTTAACAAAAGCTGAAAATACAGCCGCATGGGCAATGGAAACAGGATATTTACCTGTTCGTCATAGCGGTGTTCAATCTGCAGATTATCAAGCATTCTTAGAAATTGATAGTCCAACAGATAGTTTATATTATTCTTCATTAGCAGCTCAAGCTGCATACGCACAATACGAATACTTCGAATATGATCCAGCATTTGCTGGGGCTGTTACATCAAGTGATGCGCGTTTCCAAGCAGGTGTTGCGATGGAAGCACTGTTCGGAGGCTATAGTGCACAAGAAGTAATTGATGACATGGTTCGTCAATTAGGAGCTTAAATTAAAGAAAGTGTGAGATTTTATGTTTAAAAAATTTGCTTTGGGAAGTTTACTCATAATACTGATTATTACGCTTACAGCCTGTGGTAATACACCTAAATCTGACAGTGAGGTATTGTATGATATTCGGTCTTCAATTACATTTGAACAAACAGAATTAACTGAAGATCTAACGTTACCTACAATTGATGAGGAAGGTGTCAGTGCATCGTGGTATTCAGATAAACCCAACTATCTTGATGAAGATGGGAATGTTACAATACCTAGTTATGTAAATGGGAATCAGAGAGTTACCTTAATCTTAACCCTTACAAAAGGGGACACAGTGATTACCAAAGCGTATGAATTTACAGTTGTTGCTGAGGAAGTTCCTGAGCATATTGAACTAAATACGGATGAAACAGACACACTCGCATTAGATTTTGCCTACGAACAATATGATTTTTTACCTGATGGTGTTGGTGAAGTTGAGTTGGTGAGATGTGTTGATGGTGATACCGCATTCTTCTCTGAAAATGGCACAAATTTCTCAGTCCGGTTCTTAGGGATTAATACCCCTGAATCAACTGCCAAATTTGAACCATGGGGAAAAGCAGCCAGTGATTTTACCTGTGACAAACTCACCAATGCGCAAACGATCGTCTTACAAGCTGATCCAGCCGCAGGACGGTTGGATAGTTATGATACCCGGTATTTGGCTTGGGTATGGTATGATGGTAGATTACTTAATTTAGAATTGGTAGAGTTAGCTTACTCAAAAGCAAGCGGTAGTATGGATACCTTATATGGCCAATTGATCTTTGATGTGAATTTGGAAGTTCAATATAGTGGCAGACGTGTTTGGGGTGAAACCGACCCTGATTATGACTATAGTTTAGAGGGTGTTCAAATAACCATTGAAGAATTGGTGACAAATGCGGAAACGTATTACGGTACAAAAGTCGCCATTCAAGGAATTGTCTCGCGAACATTAGGTGGGGCAGCATTCATCCAACAAGGGGATTATGGCGTGTACCTCTATAATCGCGCATGGGCACCAGATTTATCTGTCGGAAACGAAGTCCTATTATCAGGACTAACCGTGACTTATTATCCAGATGAAGCAACTGGTGCTGTACAAGTATCTAACTATCAAACAAGAGAGCCATATTCACAAGTTTTAAGCCGTGACAATACGGTCTCTCCCAATGTAGTAACAATTCCTGATATTACCATGAATCACATCGGGAGTTTGTTGAAAGTCGAAGATCTTACGATAACAAGCTTATATGAAGGCAATGATGGTGCGTTTACTATTACTGCAGAAGACAGTAGTGGCAATAGCGTAGACATTCGGGTATCTGAAGCTGCACCAACCACCCTTACAATGGATTTATTTACGGTTGGAGATGTGATTGATGTTACTGGACCACTAAGCCGTTATATGAGTGAGTACCAAATTATGTTAACAAATGTAAACGACATACAATTTAATTAAAAAAAGGAGGAAACAACGAATGCTTAAAAAATTATTAACATTTGTGTTAGTTGTACTTGGTGCAGTCACATTGGCAGGATGTAATCCAACCGATGATGGACCAACCACACAAGAAGTATTGGAGATGATCAACGAAGCTGTTGATGCACTTGCTATTCCGAGTACGACAAGCGAAGATTTAGTGCTACCAACCACAGAAGTAAATGAGGTTGAAATCACATGGGAATCAAGCGATACAGACGTAATCGCGAATGATGGAACTGTCACACGTCCAATGAATTATGAAGGTGACAAAGATGTAACATTAACCGCATATGTATCGTTAATGGATCAAACCTTAACACAAACATTTGAGGTTACCGTACTTGCTGCTGATGAAGTCACAGATTTAGATAAAGTCATGTTAGCAAAACAAGCGTTACTCTTACCAGTAACGGGAATCGTTTCATCTAGTTTCACGTTACCAGCAACTGGTGCAAATGGAACGACGGTTACTTGGTCATCTGGAAATACTGAAGTAGTGACTGATGATGGTACAGTGACACAACCTGCCGCTGGTGAAGGAAATGCGTCAGTTACCTTAACGGCAACAATTACATTAAACGATGCTTCAACAACTAAAGAATTTGACATTATTGTTGCTGAAGAAGCTGCGACAAATGCGTATACAGTTGTTGCTAATATCGTAACTGAAACATTAGGAAACACAGTCAGTTTCCAAGGAACTGTTAGCGGATTATTCGATGGTGGATATTTCTTAACTGATGGAACGAATGCATTTGGTGTGTATAACCCATCAAGTTCATTAGATTTAACAATTGGTGATGAAGTATATGTTAAAGGATTATATGCTAAATATAATACATTGTTCCAAATCAGTGATGTTATTGAAGAAGAAATCGTTACTGCTGGTGATGGTACAAATGATCTAGCACCAATCGAAAAAACAGTCGCTGAAGTCTTGGCATTAGATTCTTCTGATCCACTTGTTCATGGTATGATCTACCGTGTTTCAGGAACATTAGTTGAAGGTCAAAATGCAGATGGATATGATTCGTTATTCATCGAAGACGGAGACGACAAATTATTATTCTACTACAGTAGTTTATCAGATAGCTTAGATGCCCTTTATGATAAAGTAGGTGTCAAAGTTACCGTTGATATTATTTACTATACTGAGCATAGTCGCAACGGCGTATTAATTGCCTTTGATGGAACAACTGATGACATTATGGATGCACCATTAACTGATGCTGAAGCAGTTGTTGCTGATCAAGATGCAAACCCTGTTGCACCAAGTGTCGCAGTTGCAACAATTACATTACCTACAACAGGTAATAATGGTTCAACTTATAGCGGTTGGACAAGTAGTAATACTGATGTTTTTGCTGATGATGGTACATTTGTTGCACGTGCAACTGAAACTGTAACTGTCACATTTACTGGTACCGCAACAAAAGGTACTGAAACAGCTACTGCAACATTTGAAGTTGTTGTTCCTATTAACAGTAATGCTGCAGAAGTAAGTGCAATGGAAGTTGGATCATACTTCGAAGTTACTGGTTATGTTTATGAAGAAGCACACTACGGATTTTACATTACTTCAGGTGATGGATTCTTATTCGTTTATGCAGGTAGTAGCTTTACAGATGATGATGATACAGCTAATGATTATTTAACATCAGATGATTTAGCACCTGGCGATGAAATCACAATCTTAGGATATTTAGGTGCTTATGGTGGATTATTACAAGCAAATCCTATCGAATATGATATTGATGAAACTGCTGATGCTGCTTATCCTACAATTATAGATGGTACTGTTGAAGGTATTAACAGTGGCGCAGTTCTTAAAGGACAACCAGTTACAATTACTGGTGAAGTTGTTCTTGAAGGTGACTACGATGATGCTGTAATTTACGGTGCAACTGGCGATAAAGTAAAAGTTTACTATCGTTCAAACGCAGATGACGTTGCTGCATTAGAAGGTAAAGTTATCACATTGACAGTTATTCCATATCAAGATGGTTCTGTCTTATTCAATGGTGTTGCTGCAGATATCACAGAAGTAGCTGCTGATGCGTCTACTTATACATATCCAGATGCAGGTATTGCACAAGCATTAGCTGACGCACTTGAATTACCTGACTATGTTACTGGCAACTTAGACTTACCAACAGCCAATACTGATCCTGCTGCTACAATGGCGTGGGCAAGTACTAATGAAGCAGTCATCGCAACTGATGGGACCGTTTCAATGGTTAATGGTAGTGAAACAGCTGTCACATTAACAGTCACAGTTACAGTAGGTACAGAAACAGTAACAAGAACATTTGATGTTACTGTTGCAGATGCCAATGATGTTGAACAACCAGATACAGTTACTGATGTATTAGCTGATTATGCAGCAGCAGTAGCTGCTGACACTGATCCAATTGATGTATTTGTGGTTGGGGTTGTAACTGGCTTTGATAAAGATGGCAATGCACAAATTCAAGATCCAGATGGAACAGCCTTATCATTATATGATTGGAGCGATGTATTACAAGCAAATATCGGTGATGAAGTTGTATTACGTGGATCGGTAGATATTTATGATGATACAATTCAGCTAGAAAGTTGGGAATTAGTTGAAATCAGATCAACTGGTAATACAGTTTATGTACAACCAAGTGTTAATGCATTAACTTTAGCAAATAACACATCTGATTACGCTAGTGAACGCCTCATTATGAACCTTAAAGTCATCGAGTATGATGATGGATTTGGTTACATCGTATTTGAAGGTAGCGCAACCAAAGATATCGTCATGAAAGCATCTGATTGGGCACCATATATTGAACTTTTTGCACTTAATACTACATTACGTTTCGAATTTAATGTAAACAAAGTAGATTATTATGGCAATGTTCGTATTGGTGCAGTTACACCAATGTTCTTAGATGCTCAAAATGTAGTAGTTGCTGAACACTACGCAGATTTTGATGGCGTAACTACAACAGGCGATTTAGATTTACCTACAACATTAGAAGATTTTGATGCTGTTATTACATGGGCAAGCAGTGATGAAACAGTTATCGCAACAGATGGTACAGTGACACAACCTGCTGAAGGTGAAGCGGATGCAACCGTAACCTTAACAGCTACTGTTACTGTCGATGATCAAACATCAACTGTAACATCAACTGTAACCGTTCCTGCTTATGTAAATTTATCAGAAATTTATATTTCGGAATATATTGAGGGAGGTAGCAGTAACAAAGCTGTTGAACTCTATAATCCAAATACAGTACCTGTGACACTAACTGGATATGAAATATTATTATATTCAAATGGTGGAACGAGTCCTAGTCAAACATTAGATTTATCTGATGTAACAATTGCTGCAGGTGACGTTTACGTTATCTATAATAGCAGTGCAGTTGCCGCAATAGCTGATGAAGGTGATGTCGTATCAAATATTACTTACTTTAATGGTAATGATGCACTTGAATTAGTTAATAATGGTACAGTTGTTGACGTCATTGGTGTTGTTGGTGAAGATATATATTGGACAGTTGGAACTGGATCTACCCAGAATAACACATTAGTTCGTAATTCTGGTGCACCAAATGCAACTTGGACACCAGGTGAATGGGATGTATATGATCAAGATACATTTGATTATATCGGAAGTCATACAGAATAATAGTTCAACACTTAAACACCACTTGCAAAAGTGGTGTTTTTTTGTTTGATTTTACTGTTTTTGTGATATAATGATACGTTAGACTCGAGGTGAGCGTATGAAAAAGGTTATAGTAGTGGTATTAATCGTACTAGGAATAATTGGATTATACGGGTGTGAAGACGTACCGGATAACCAAAGTAACGATTGGGTGTTATTGCCTAATTTAAATGATAAGACAGAAATTCAAGTTCGTACAGAGTTAGAACGACTTGATGTAACATATGAGATAGTGTATGCAGAAGATCAAGTAGATGATCTTGAAGGAATCTTCATGATGTACCAAGACCATTCAATCGGTGATATGGTGAATACTGAAGAAAGTGTTACGGTTGTTATTTATCCAGTATACACAGATGATTGGATTGAACTGCCAGTCTTAACGGGACTGACTTTTGCTGATATTGCCCCACTTTTTAATGAGTTAGGCGCACCATTTTACTTTGAATATGTTGAGACAAGTGACGAAACTTTAGATGACGAGGTTATTGGATATGTTGGCGAACAACAAGCTGGAGATTTATATGATCCAATCAGTGCAGTGGGGATCAAAGTATACGCGTATGTTCGTGAAACCACAGATACCTATTTTAGTCCATTAGAGTTAGATTATAATGGTCCGTTATTAGATGAAAGTTTATTTGAACAGTCATACTTAAATCCCCGTGGTGGGGCTTTTGAAGTGACATTACTTTCTTGTACAGATGGAGATACTGCTCGCTTTCATTATCCAGATGATATCTATGATGCTATTCAAAGTAGTGCCAAAAGTGTTCGGTTTTTGAATATGGATACCGAAGAAACCTATCCCGGTGGTGAAGAAGAATGGGGAAAACCAGCAAGTGTGTATACCTGTTCCTTGTTAGAAGAAGCTGAAAAGATTGCCATCCAAACCGACCCTGGTGATGGGCTATTAGACACCCATGGTAGATTACTTGGTTGGATTTGGATACAGTTACCAGGAGAAACCGATTATTTCTTATTGAATTATATGGTCGTTAGACAAGGTCTTGCTCAAGTAAAATATGAATTTGGCGCAGGAGAAGACTTAAGTTATGGGGATTATACATATAATGCATGGATGCATATTGCGGAAGATGATGCGATTCTAAACGAACGGGGACAATGGAGTAATTTATTAGATTATTATTGGGATTATGAAAACGATCAACCCAATTATAATCGTTGGAATTAAAACACCATAAATCTTCAAATAATGCTTACAGGAAACCATGGATTTATGGTATAATGTAATGTTATATTAGGGGTGAAAAGGATGAAAGAAACTGTTATAAAATTAATCGAACAATACAGCACAATCATCATTCATCGACACAACAATCCAGATGGGGATGCCTATGGAAGCCAACTCGGTTTAAAACATGTGATCGAACTCAATTATCCAGAAAAACAAGTCTACGCTGTTGGCGATGAAAACGTGTTTTCATTTTTAGGGGATATGGATCATATTGAAGATGACGTTTATGATGGTGCACTTGCTATTATTGTTGATGTCTGTGTCAAACAAATGATTAGTGATCATCGCTATGAATTAGCTGATGAAGTATTGATCCTAGATCATCATTTAAATACACCAAATATTGAGTGTGTTGCCCACATTGATTCAAGCAAGATTGCCTGTGCCGAAATGATTGTTGATATCCTAACGGATTACAATTTACAATTTAATGCCCAAGCAGCAACAGCGTTCCTTGCGGGTATTATTACAGACAGTGGCCGCTTTTTATATTCAAATACTCAAGCAGATACATTAGAAATATCAGCCTTTTTATTAAGACGGGGTGGCGCATTACAATGGATTTATGAAAACTTATACACAGAAGAGTTGAATTTTAAAAAATTAAAAGGATACTTTATTAATAACTTCAAGATTTATAGAGACCATATTGCGTATATGGAAAACTCAATGGATGTTACAAAAGAATATAATGTCTCAACCTTTACAGTCTCACGTGCCATGGTCAATCAAATGAGTGGAATTAAAGGGATTGACGCCTGGGTTAATTTTACAGAAGATGAAGTAGGCATTATGGTTGAGTTACGCAGTAAAGAAACGCCAATTGTTGATATTGCAAAACAATATGGTGGCGGAGGCCATGCACTCGCTTGCGGGTGTGTGATTAACTCTTTTGAAGAAACCAATCAACTATTAGATGATTTACACGAGCACATAGTTAGGAGCCAAAATAATGGATAGTAAAAAATTACAAGCAATACATGAATTAATTAAATCATACAAAACAATTATTATATTTCCGCATCAACGCCCTGATGGTGATGCGATGGGAACAGCATTTGGACTAAAACATATGATTGAAGCAAGCTTTCAAGATAAAACAGTCTATGTTGTTGGAGAATCAAGTGAGTTCACCTCATTTATCGGTGTACCAGATGTTTTAGAAGAGGATAATATCTTTGCTGATGCACTTGGAATATTGGTTGACACAGCGAATATCGACCGTATGGGAGATGAACGATTTAAGTTATGTGAAAAAACAATCAAGATTGATCATCACATTAAGGTAGAAACCTATGGTGATGTCGAATATATCGATACATCACGCCCAGCAGCAGCGTTGATTGTGCTTGATTTATATAATATGTTTAAAGAAGACTATATCTTAACAAAAGCAGCTGCAGATGCGTTATTCTTTGGTATTCTCACTGATACAGGCCGCTTTAAGTATAGTGGTGTTAATGGCGATACATTTCGAAATGTTGCAATGCTTTATGATTCAGGATTAGATGCCGGTGAAGTATATGATTACTTAGATACAAGAACGGAAAACTTTACCCGCTTTAAAGGCTTTGTCTTACAAAATTATGAAAAGACAGAAAACGGAGTCGTTTATTTCAAGATATTACCAAAGTATTTAGAAGAGTTTGATGTTAACCTTGAAGAAGCAACGAGTCTTGTTAATGAATTGGGTAAATTTAAAGATTGTCCAATTTGGGCATTATTTGCTGAGTATGAAGAAGGCATTGTTCGATGTCGTTTACGTTCAAAAGGCCCAGCAATTAATGAACTTGCTGGTAAATATGATGGTGGGGGCCACGCAATGGCAAGTGGTGCCAGCCTTGGCACATGGGAGCGAACAGAATTAATACTAAAAGATGCAGATCAATTAGCCAAATCGTATAAAGAAGGACTGTAGTCCTTTTTTTTATGGAAAAATAATCTTAATTGTTAAGATAGTGTTAATAAATATTAAATAATTATTTAAATATTTAAAAAGTGTTAATTATATGATATATTTTGTTTGGTACTTATAAAGGAGGAACACGATGTTAATATTAGCTGTTGCAACAGAAATCAATTGGCAAATAACTATTTTTGAAATTGTAGGCGGATTAGGAATCTTTTTATATGGGATAAACTTAATGGGAGATTCTTTAAAAGCAATTGCGGGAAATAAGTTAAAGTTGATTATTGAAAAATCGACCAATACGCCAATTAAGGGTATATTTGTAGGAATTATTATTACCGGATTAATTCAATCTTCCTCTGGGACAACGGCATTAACGATTGGACTTGTACGTGCAGGGTTAATGACATTGCCTCAGGCCGTGGGGATTATACTAGGGGCAAATATAGGAACAACCGTCACATCATTTTTACTTGGATTAAAGATAAAAGCATACGCATTACCGATTATGGCAGCAGGAAGCTTTCTTGTATTTTTTTCTACCCGAAAAAAATATCGGCAATTTGGTGGTGTTTTACTAGGCTTTGGAATGCTCTTCTTTGGATTAGATGTTATGGGAGGGGCACTCAAACAACTAGCGTATCAACCATGGTTTGAAAATGCGTTACATCAAGTTGGTGAAACACCTGTACTAGGGCTTATTGTTGGTGCTGGAACAACCGCAGCAATCCAATCAAGTAGTGCCACAATTGGTATTTTACAAGAGTTATATACAACAGGTGCAATTCCTTTAATTGGTGCGATAGCCATTGTATTTGGAGATAATATTGGAACAACTTTCACTGCTGTTTTAGCTTCACTTGGCGGTAGTATTGCTGCAAAACGGACTGCCGCAGTTCATGTTATGTTTAACTTAGTGGGAAGTATTATCTTTATGTTGTTACTCCGACCATATACTCATTTTATTCAATATCTAGAAGATACTGTGTTGCATGGAGAAACAAGTAAAATGACAATTAGTTTCGCACACATGGGCTTTAATTTCATTAATACCTTCATTATGTTTTGGTTCATCAAACAACTTGTCGGGTTGGCAACATTCATTATTCGAGGTGAAGATGGTTTAGTTGAAGTAGATGTTGACGCACTAAGTGATGAATTGATTTTAGATGCACCTTCTCTTGCCTTAGAAAGTGCAAAAGTTGTTGTTTTAAATATGGGTAAACTAACTGAACAAATGTTTGAGTCAACAATTGAATATTCGTTTAAAGAAGATAAAAAACTTTATGAAAATGGGATGCAGATTGAAGAGATGCTCGATACCATTGATAAGAAAGCACACGATTATCTTGTCAAAATAGCGCAGA
Organism: Candidatus Izemoplasma sp.; assembly: GCA_021736285.1. GTDB lineage: Bacteria > Bacillota_I > Bacilli_A > Izemoplasmatales > Izemoplasmataceae > JAIPGF01. The sequence goes on along the minus strand of JAIPGE010000001.1, from coordinate 4,252 downwards.
ATGATCTTGATCGAGAGTCTTCATCAGACCAAGCCGCATTTGTTGATACAATACGTGATTTTGAACGGATTGGGGATCACTGTACCAATTTATTACAATTCTTTGAGGATCGATATGAAAATAAACTTGTACTCAGTGTAGATGCGTTGAATGAATTAAGAACACTTTATGATGTTGTTCAAGAAACGCTTCATTTAACCATTGAAGCTTTTGATACACAAGATAAAATCACAGCGAAGAAAGTGATGGATCGCGAAGATGTTATTGATCGCTTGGTAATTAAAAATCGTAAACGTCATATTATGCGCATCAATAATAAACAATCATCAGAGACACAAGATGGTCTTTATGTCGATATTTTATCTAATATTGAACGAATTGGGGATCACTGCAATAATATTGTCATCAATGTCATGCAAGAGTACTACTATAACGAAGAAATGGATTATGAAGTTTAAATTCCGTTTATAATTGTTAAATAACTGTTATGACTTCACTGAATGATAACAGTTGTGATATAGTATAAATAGAGGTGTTCGCTATGGCAAAAATATTAATTATTGAAGATGAACAAGCAATTCAACGAATGATAGAATATGATTTAACACAAATGAACTATGATGTTGAGTCGGCATTAGATGGGTTTGAAGGATATAAAAAAGCCAGTACAAAACATTATGATATTATTTTGCTTGATTTGATGTTGCCGAATATGGACGGAATGGAAATCTGTAAAAAATTACGTGACGAAGGCAATGAGGTATATATTATCATGTTGACGGCACTTGATGATGAATATAATGTCATCAAAGGGTTTGACGTAGGTGCGGATGATTATATTAAAAAACCGTTCTCACCACGAGAACTGTTAGCCCGAATTAAAGCGGGTTTAAGAAGACAAGGACTCATGAAAAATGATGATACACTTTATTATAATGATTTAACAATTATTCAAAGCAGTTATGAAGTGTTTCGGAATGAAGAAAAAATTGAGGTTACATTAAAAGAATTTGAATTGTTACTATATTTATTAAAGAATAAAGGAAAAGCATTATCACGTGATCAACTTTTAACAAATCTATGGGGATTTAGTTATGATGGAGACTCACGTGTCGTAGATGTACATATCTTTAAATTAAGAGAAAAAATTGATCCCGAAGCGAACCACATTAAAACAGTCCGTGGTATCGGATATAAGTTAGTCTAGGTTAAAGACGAGTGTTGGCTCGTCTTTTTTTTACGCTTTTAAGATTTTTGTTAACACAACTTTAACACAATTACAATTGAGAATAAATAGTTGTTTGCTATAGTTTAAGTGTAAGAAAATTTGAGGAGGAAACAATTAAATGAAAAAAATAATTTTATTGATCGCTGCATTTGTATTAACACTAACATTAAGTGCATGTGGTGGATCGACAGACAGTTGGGATTCATCAAGTAACATTACTGTATACACACGGGACACTTCTAGTGGAACACGTGCTGGATTTATGGGTGGTATTGACTTTGGTGATGCTGCTGAAGACGATAGTTTATTAGTTGATGGATTTGTTATTAAAGATAATACAGGAATTTTATCATCAATTGTTACAGATGAATATGGCATTGGTTATATTTCATTAGCAACACTCAATGATGAGGTTAAAGGGTTATCGTTTGATGGTGTTGAACCGTCAGTAGCGAATGTTATCAATAACACATATGGACTAAAACGGCCATTCAATTATGTTACAAGAGCATTAGATGACTACGAAAATGATACAGAAAAAAATCTGTCACTTGCATTTGTAGCATTCATGGGAACAACAGATGGTGCTGATGTTATCACCAACCAAGGTGCTGTTCCACTTGATAGTTCTAACACATGGGATGATATCAAAGCTGATTATCCGGTCTGTGAACAAGACAACAGTGGGACTGTAATTCGTTTTGGTGGGTCAGATTCAATTCAAAAAATTGCTGAAGCATTATCTGCAGCATTTGCGCCAAAATGTGGAGACTTTGTACCAGAGCATGATCATACAGGATCATCTGATGGATTCAAGCGGACACAAGGTAGCGAAAAAGATGGCGACAATTATAAACATATCGGATTTGCATCACGGCCATTCAAAGATTCAGAAGCTGGTGCTGATGGGACTCAAGGTCAATTAGCATGGGATGCTATTGTTGCAATTGTTAATCTTAACAATGAATTAAATAGTGTAACAGCTCAAGATCTAAAAAATATCTACTCAGGTGATGTTACCACTTGGGATGAACTACTTAACTAAAACTAATAATATATACTCTGCCTTTTATTTTATTTCATCATAGCAAGAACTAGCCCTTCTAATGTGGGGGCTTTTCTTGCGATATAAGGAGGAATACCGATGGCGACATTTATAAAGAAAATACAATCTAAATTACATCTTTATACCAAAAATGATGCAATTGATTTTTTCATCAAGAGTTTCTTTTTACTATCTACGATTATAAGTGCCTCGTTCATCATAATCATTATTGTTTTTGTCACAGCAGAAGGGATAATCCCCTTTGTGACCGATAATGATGGTGTTGGACCAGTTAATTTATGGCGTTTTTTAACAGGCACCGTGTGGCTTGAAGGAACAGCCTTTGTTTCTAATCTATATGGTGTTGGATTTATTATCGTTAATACATTATATATTGCTTTCTTATCACTTTTAGTAGCGTTACCAATTGGTGTCTTAACTGCGCTTTATATTGCACGTATTGCTCCAAAGAAAATTGCTGAAGTATTACGAACAATTATTGAATTGTTGGCTTCAATACCATCAATTGTCTATGGATTATTTGGAAGTGGCATTATTCTTACGTTTGTTTATAACTTAGCTAAAATATTCAATGTCCAATCAAAAGGTGGAAATAGTGTTTTAGCCACTGTCTTGGTGCTAGCATTAATGATTTTACCAACAATTACCGCACTGAGTGAAGTGGCAATTAGAAGTGTCAATAAAGACATTGTACTAGGATCACTTGCGCTTGGAGCAACAAAAACGCAAACCAATTTTAAAGTGGTATTAACAAGTGCTAAATCCGGAATATTTACCGCAGCTATTTTAGGAATTGGCCGAGCATTAGGTGAAGCAACTGCCGTTTCACTTGTTGCCGGAAATGCAAGAAGTGGTCCATCAATTGGCTTTTTTCAAATCACATCAACACTAACATCAACAATGTTACAAGGATTAAAAGAGACAACTGGAATCGATTATGATATTCGCTTTAGTGTCGGAATTGTGTTAATGGTCGTTATCTTACTGACAAACTTAACCTTGAATTTTATTAAGAAGAAAGTAGGTAATGTCGATGTCAAATAAAAGAAGACGAGTTGATCGGTTATATCAAGGCATTACTTTTTTTGCCTCTTCAATCGCTGTTATTGTATTATCATTAATATTTATTTTTGTCTTTCGTAATGGGTCAGATTTATTAGATTTTGGATTGCTCGTAAATGATTATCATGCAAAATATTATAATGCGAATATTGATGAACCAATTAGCTACAGCAACACAGAACGGCCTGATAGTTTAAATGACGATACGTATTACTCAGAAAAATGGGGGATTGCATTTGAAGATGGCATAGACCGTGAAGGCAAGAACAATATTACAGTAGTCTTCATTGCTGAAGACTCACCGTTCCAAACATTAAATGATAAAAACAACGATACTGCAGACAGTTTTGGTATCGAAAAAGGCAATATTGTTACTGCGATTAAATTTGAAGATAAAAATTCTGCATTACCGATTTACGGCGCAGAATATATGATTAATGAACTTGAGAACTCAGACGGATTTCGTGAAATTGTTTTTACATCACTAGGTGGTGGAATCAGGGGTTCTATTATTACAACGCTTTATGTGATTGGAATGAGTTTGTTATTTAGTCTGCCAATAGGAATCTTTACCGCAATATATTTAAATGAATTTGCACGTAAGAATCCATTTACCAATACGTTAAGAAGTATGATTGAAGTCTTAACGGGGGTTCCAAGTATCATCTTTGGATTAATGGGACTCGCTGTATTTGTTCCTTTGACTGTAAGGTACACCAGCGCAACAAGTGGGAACTTAATTTCAGGGAGTTTGACACTTGGGGTTATTTTGCTTCCAGTTATCATCCGAGCAACTGAAGAATCATTAAAAGTTGTTCCTGATGCTTACCGATTTGCATCGCTTGCGTTAGGAGCAAATCATACACAAACAACATTTAAAGTTGTGTTACCGAATG
>JAIPGE010000110.1 GCA_021736285.1 Candidatus Izemoplasma sp. | reverse complement strand
TATATTTATAGATTGGATTGTCTCTTTTTATATTGTAATGACACTAATTTCAGGGTTTTTTAAACTCTCCGTCAAAAACTCTCCAGTATACATGACAGTAACACCTAAATTATTAAGAATGTCTGTTGCGCCAACATTGTCAGCACACATTTTGCAAGCATACACATCGATACCTTCTTCAACAAACGTTCTAATTTGATTTTGTAAGTGTTCACTTTTGATTACTTTTTTCTGGGAAGCACCCCAAATTAAAAGGCGCACTGCTTTAAACCAATCATTTGCTTTTGCATTATAGACATAGGGCAAAATGAAATTATTAATATCAATCGTATTATCTGATTTCCATACTACAAGCAATTGTTCTTTCATCATATCATCCTCTCATCAATTGTATTATAACAAATAATGTTACATTTCTGTATGATTAATTCTCGAATAACTAAAAAAGTAACCAAAACTGGTTACTTTATACAATTGATGCAAATATCTCCACCAATTCTTTATCAAACTGTTTGTCTGCATCCTTTTTCAATACATCTAATGCTTCTTTTTTTGATAATGTTGGTCGATAGGAATCAGGATTGGTTAATACATCATAGACCTCACAAATGGCAAGCACACGCGATAGATATGGTATCTTATCTTTTTTTAGGTGATGTGGATAACCACCACCATCAATATGTTCATGATGATATAATACAATGTTTGATATTTTTTTGTACTCTGTCAAACAGCTTAAGATACGATGTCCATCTAGCGGGTGTTTCTGTATTTTTTTTAAATCTTCTGATTGGAATAATTTTTCTGAATCTAAGTCGAGATCTTCTAAAACAACCTTGCCAATATCATGAAGGTATCCTGCCATTTCAGCAAGTTCAATCTCATCATCAGGTAATCCGCTTGCCATTGCGAGTTGTTTGGCATACTGTTTAACATTTTTTGCATGACTTTCTTCCATTGGTTTTTTCTCAAACAATACGCCCATCACAAAATTAATGGATTGATTTTCGATTTTCGGCTTATTTTTTCGTTTTGATTCATACATCTTATTCTCTGCTTTTATGCGGATTTGATCAAGCGATTCTTCCGGCTTTGTTTGACAAGCATAACCCAGTGCCACACTCGGATGCATATCATTATCTTGTTTAAGATTTGTTTTGATTCTATCAATAATTATTTTCGCATTTTCCAAAGATGTTTTTTCTAGTACAATAATAAACTCATCACCGCCTGTGCGTGCAATTAGTTCATGTCCACGAATTGATTGTTTCATTTTTTGTGCAGTGATTTTAATTAATTTATCACCTTGATTGTGTCCAAAGGCATCATTGACAAACTTCAAATTATTAATGTCAGCCATAATAATTGATATTGGCAGATGACGGCTGTGTGCTAATCTTTTTAATTCTGTTTCAATAAAACGCCGATTGTATAACCCTGTCAGTGGATCATGATAGCTTAAATAAGCTAAATCTTTTTCGGCTTTTTTTCGGGTATTAATATCAGCAATAAATCCTTCAATATATTCCCGTTGATCTTTATTACAAATACTTGCTCCTTGTTCCCAAACCCAAACTCGTTTACCATCTTTACGTACAATCTCATATTCCGTAACAGAGCGTTCTTGGTTCGAAATAGCTTTTTCCCAATTTTGTCTAACGTACGCTCGATAATCCGGATGAATAATCGATTCATATGTCACTCTCTTGTTTTTAATTATGTCTTCTTTACTATACCCAGTTAATGCTTCAAATCCATCTGATACAAAAAGCATTGTCCAGTGCTCATCATTCTTACATCGATATGCAAAACCAGGTAAATTTGACAATAGTGATGATTTACTGCGTTCACTTTCAATCAAATCTAATTGTGTTTTGGTATAAATTAGACTTAGTGCACCAGCAATAACGAGCAAATTAGAAATACCAAGTAAAGCAATATAAAATCCATTTGATTGATACTCCAACAATGAATTATAGGTTTCATTGATGAGTAATGTCGCAATAATCCGTATCAAGTAAGTAATTATCATAATAATAAAAATAGATACCATAATTTCAGAAACATGGGTCAGTGAATGGCGCCATTTCATTAAAGGAATGAGTGCATAAAATAATAACGATATAACCGTAACATCATATACATAGATCCGAATATTAACACTTGGATAAAGATAAGTAAATACAGCGAATAAAAGGGTGAAAATGACAACGAATCCACCATATTTAGTATAATCAGTTTTAAATCCAATCAGTTCTCTTATCCCACTTATCATAATTATCATTGCGATAATCAAGACAATGTTTGATATCATCTCACCTATAATAATGGGTAGCGTATCACTATAATAAACTAGCCCAACACCAAAAAAAGACAGTAGGTAAAATACTGATAATTTCGTGATAACCTTGCGGTATGGAATGTTCATCCATAATAAATGCGTCACAACAACAAAGCCCACCAACATCATCGATGCGTAGATCAATAAACTGGTTTGAATTGTTAATTCTAACATATAACCACCTTCAAATGTATTGTACCATATAATAATAATAATAACCGCAATATTATAAAGATAACTACATAGAGTGATGGATAGTACTAGAAAAAATAATTTTGAAAATTGATCTCAAAAAAATGTGTTTACCTTATAAAAAAATTTAATTTTTATTTTTACTTTAGAAAAAAAGTATCATATGCGGTTTGATAACCATCGTAATTATGAAAAATTAGCCTTTTTTACCCCATGGAAACAACATTGGTGTTGCATTTATATAGTCATTCCAACCGTCATATTTAGCCATGTGTTTTTCAAGTATTGGGGTTGAGACTTTGAGTAATACCACACTCATTAAAATCGGTGATATGATTAAAACACCATAATAAACAAGTGATATTGAAGCATCAACTAACGCGACACCTGTGATATAAAGACCACTCCATATCAGAATTTCACCAAAATAATTGGGATGTCTTGTTATCGACCAAAGGCCACTTCTCATCAATGTTTTTGTGCTTTTTTGAATATGTTGTTTCAATTGCTCATCACCAACAACTTCAAAGAAAAGACCAATTGTCGCAACCAATAATCCAAGATAAACAACATACTGTGTCCAACCATTAAAATTAAAGGCGTTGTACCGAATAACGGTATAACTCGCAGATCCAACAATAAAGTTAATAATGCCTTGAATCATAAAGACTCGGAAGAACGCAATAATCACAACATTGTTGCCCCATTCTTTACGCCACTGAGCATATCTGAAGTCTTCAGGTTTTCTCCAATTACGCTTGATTAAACGGGCTGATAGCCGAATCCCCCAAACAGTAATAAATCCGACAATAACATAGGATAATGTTGTTGGATTTGGTGTTACAAGTAAGATAGACACACTTCCGACAACAAATCCAAAGCCCCATCCCATATCAACAATAGAATTGTCTTTGACGATTTGCGCAACAACAAAAAAGATTGTGAAATAAGTTAATGTTGCTATAAATGGAGTCAATAATCCATCTAATTTAAAGTTTTGAAACCCCAGTGTGGCAATCGCCAAAGTTGCTGCAAATAACACAAAATAAATGATAATGCGTTTCTTATCCATATCTAATCACCTTTCTTACTTTACTAGTTTTATTATATCATAATCATTCTAAAAAAAGAATGAATTGCTTATCCCCTATTTTTTAACAATTGGTACCTACTTCATTATTCACCAAATTAAAGAATAAAATAATGGTTTCATATCTAAAATAATTATAATGTTATTAAAATCATTTTAGAAAACGTTTACAAATATGTTATAATGTTAATGGTGAAAAAAGTACGAGGAGTGTGCCCAATGAGAATAACGAACCATCCCATTTTAAAGTTTGATCAAAAACAAAAACTACCTTTTACCTTTGATGGTGAGCCAATGGTAGGCTATGAAGGCGATACGATTGCTTCTGCCTTACATGCCAACAATGTTAAGGTGTTGGGGTATTCGAGTGTAAAACATCGTCCCCGGGGCTTTTATTGTGCGATTGGCAACTGTACAAGTTGTAATATGGTTGTCAATGATGAACCCAATGTACGAACGTGTATTACAGCTCTTGAAGCCGGGATGATTATTAAGACACAACAAGGCAAGGGGGAACTTATATGAAACACTATGATGTTGTGATTATCGGCGCTGGGCCAGCTGGCATGACTTGTGCAATCAATGCGGCGAAATACAATCTTGATGTGCTTTTAGTTGAACGAGACACCTTTTTAGGTGGCCAATTAGTGAAACAAACTCATATGTTTTTTGGTAGTGAAAAACAATATGCCAAAACACGTGGCATCGATATTGCGACACTGTTAAAAACCAAGTTGATTGACGACCCACATGTGGACATTATGTTGGATACAACTGCGCTTGCTATTTATGATGATAAAGTGATTACTTTGTTACATAAAAATGATTATATAAAAGTAAAAACACAAGCGATTGTGGTGGCAACTGGGGCATCGGAAAAAGTACTAGCTTTTCCCAATAATGACTTGCCAGGCATTTACGGTGCAGGCGCTGTTCAAACGTTAATGAATGTACATGGTGTCAAACCTGGCAATGATGTCGTTATGGTTGGTGCTGGCAACATTGGATTAATTGTGAGTTATCAATTAATGCAAGCGGGTGTCAACGTCAAAGCGGTTGTTGAAGCAAGTGATCACATCGGTGGATACTTGGTTCATGCGCAAAAGTTAAGACGTCTTGGCGTCCCCATTTTGACAAAACATTCTGTTAAAGAAGCCCACGGTAAAGATGCCCTAGAAGCACTTGTGCTATGGCAACTAGATGACGCATTTAATGGCATCGCAGGGACTGAAGAAACTGTTAAAACCGATACCTGTTGTCTGAGTGTTGGCTTACAACCTAGTAGTGAAATCTTACGTCAAGCCGGTGCTGAAATGAAACTTGTTAAAGCATTAGGTGGTTATGTGCCTTACATCAATAAAGACCATGAAACAACCGTTGATAATATCTTTGTTTGTGGTGAT
>JAIPGE010000109.1 GCA_021736285.1 Candidatus Izemoplasma sp. | reverse complement strand
AACCATCGTTTGCTGGTGGATTTAACTGGGCACCATGGATTGGTTTGATAATAGGTGCTTTAGCGGGTGGACTTATTTCAATTATTCATGCCTATTTAAGTGTTAACTTAAATGCTGACCAAGTTATTAGTGGGACAGGGATTAACTTACTAGCAGCGGGTGTAACAGTGTATTTAGCACAAATTATTTTTGGTCAACAACGGACCGATACATTTCAACGCGGATTTGTTAAAGCAAGTTTTCCAACTTTGAGCAAAATCCCCGTGATTGGTGATATTTTCTTTGAAAATATTTATACAACGGTATACGTGGCACTTGTTTTAGTTGTGGTTGCCTGGTTTGTGATTTATAAAACAGCCTTTGGATTACGCTTACGATCAACGGGTGAAAATCCACACGCCGCAGATAGTATGGGAATCAACGTTACCAGAATGCGCTACATCGGTGTCATTTTATCAGGTCTTTTTGCAGGACTTGCAGGAGCTATTATGGTGCTTACACAAGACACACAATATACGGTAGTAAGTATTCACGGAACTGGATTCATTGCGCTTGCCGCTTTAATCTTTGGTCGTTGGAAACCGTTTGGATTGTTGTTCGCAGGACTATTCTTCGGATTTTCACAAATCTTAAGTTTGTATTCGGTGGATATTCCACTCATCTCAGGATTACCACTTGAATTCTTTAATGCATTACCATATGTCTTAACGGTTGTTGCACTTGTGGTCTTTAGTTCACAAGTAGTCGGACCAAAAGCAGTGGGTGAACCTTACGATAAAGGAAAACGATAAATATTATGGACGGTATTTTAAACAGTACCGTCTTTTCTTTTTGATAAAATTAAGGTATAATAATAGAAAAACAAGGTTGTGTTATATATGATGCCACTCAGTATAGATAAGTTAATCCATATCCCCGAAATTGATCTTGGTGAGATTTATTTGCGTGCTGTACGATATGAAGATTATGCAGACATCTATGATTATGGAAAAAATGATGTTGTGACAAAAACACTTGCATGGGATAGTTTTAAGACAATTGAAGAAGCCCAAGACGCTGTTAAAAATGTGTTTTTATCACGACCAGACAAAACACTACCAAACGCATATGCGATTGTTCATAAAGCAACTGAAAAAATGATTGGGACCTGTGACTTTCACAGAATTGAATGGGACAAAGGCATCGGTGAAATTGGTTATGTATTACATCACGATTTTTGGCGTAAAGGATATATGACATTGGCAACAAAAGCATTGATTCGTTTTGGGTTTGAATACCTGAAATTAAATACAATAGAGATAGGACATGCCAACCATAATATTGGAAGTAGACGTGTCATTGAAAAATGTGGATTCCACTATGTAAAAACGGGAATCTACAAGCGCTTGAATCAAGAAACAAAGTACTATGAAATGACAAAAAAGGACTACCAACAATTACAAATGACCAATCCTTAAAAACAAGATAAACTGTAATGCTTTTTTAATCTGAAAAAAACTTAAAAAATAACTTGCTAAAGTTATTTTTTTTCAGTAAAATAATGGGTGCATTCAAAATACAAAAAGGAGGACATTATGAGTGATATTTTAAAAATTGACCACGTGACTAAATCATTTGATGATAAGGTTGTGTTGAACAATATTAGTCTAACGATTAAGCACAATGAATTTGTGACTTTGCTCGGTCCTTCAGGATGTGGGAAAACAACATTATTACGACTCATTGGTGGCTTTGAAACACTTGATCAAGGGCATATTTATTTCGAAGATGAAGATGTCTTAAACATTCCACCAAATAAACGTAAAGTCAATACCGTCTTTCAACATTATGCATTGTTTCCACATCTTAATGTATTTGATAATATCGCGTTTGGATTAAAATTAAAAAAACAACCCAAAGAAGAGATTAATAAAGCAGTGATGAATATGTTAATGCTTGTTAAATTAGAAGGGTATGAGTGGCGTAATGTTGATACATTAAGCGGGGGTCAAAAGCAACGCGTCGCAATCGCAAGAGCGCTTGTGAATCAGCCCAATTTGTTGTTGCTTGATGAACCGTTAGGAGCACTGGATTTAAAATTAAGGCAGGACATGCAATATGAACTTAAAGAGATGCAACGCCGTTTGGGTATTACTTTTATATTTGTAACACACGATCAAGAAGAAGCATTGACGATGAGTGACCGTGTTGTTGTGATGAACGAAGGATTGATTCAACAAGTTGGCTCACCACAAGATATATATAATGAACCGATTAATCAATTTAGTGCCTCTTTCATCGGTGAAAGCAATATTATTGATGGTGTGATGGTCACCGACTATGAAGTTGTGTTTGAAGGGATCTCACATCCTTGTGTGGATCATGGATTCGAAAACAATGAAAAAGTTGATGTCGTTATTAGACCAGAAGACATTGTCTTAATCAAACCAGATCAACAAATGATTCAAGGGGTTGTTACTGATATTATTTTTAAAGGAGTACATTACGAAATTTGTGTGATGGTAAATGATAAAGAATACGTGATTCACTCAACTCGCGCCAAACACATTGGCGATAAGGTGTCGCTTAAGTTTGGACCCAACGATATCCATATTATGAGGAAAAGTGATGCATAGATTAAGAGCGTACGTGATTCCTTATCGTGTATGGATGACAACATTAATTATCTTACCATCATTGATGATTCTATTTTTAGCAATTACTGACTTTGATTTGTATTTAAAAGGACCATTTGTTTTTACATTAGAAGGATTACGTGTCTTTACCGAAAGTACAATTCAAATTGCCTTAATGAATAGTATAAAATATAGTCTTTTAACGACAATTATTGCACTGTTGATTGGCTATCCTGCAGCTTATTATCTTGCCAATTTAAAGAGTGCTTATAAAACCTTTTTCGTGGCACTGATTATTATTCCGGTATGGAGTAATATGTTACTTAGGATTATTGCTTGGGAAAAACTCTTTTTTCCAATATCAATTTTGAATAATTTTGGTATTTCACTTGATTGGATTGGATCAGACAAAGCGATTGTTGTCGGGATGTTGTCGATGTATTTTCCGTTTATGATTTTACCGATATATAGTGTCTTAGTAAAACTCGATCAACACCTGATAGAAGCAGCACGTGATTTAGGTGCCAATGGGTTTGACACCTTTGTTAAAGTTATTTTACCACTTAGCTTACCGGGGATTGTCAGTGGCGTGATTATGACGCTCTTACCAGCGATGACAACCTTTGCCTTACCCGAACGACTTGGTGGGGGAAAAGTCTTGTTAATTGGAAATATCATTGAAGACGCCTTTATGAAAACAGGTAATTTACAAATGGGTAGTATCATCAGTGTTGTGTTGATGATTATTATTCTCATCTTATTTAAAGGTATAATGACTGTTGATAAAGAAGGTGAGACACTTCTATGAAACAAATTGTTAAGGGTCTCTTACTGTTAGCGACAGTGTTGGTTTTTGTGTTAATTTATTTTCCGATTGTTGTGATTGCTTTAATGAGTGTTAATGCGTCATCTACTGGGCAAACATTTACGTATTTCTCTTTTGTATGGTATGGTGAAATTGCTAACAACACACTATTATTAAGGGCAATTGGAACAACGTTATTTGTGGCAATCATCAGTACAACAATTGCCACAGTTGTCGGAACCTTCGTGGCAATTGGTATTAACAGTTTAAAACGTAATCAACGACTTAATATGATGGTTTTAAACAATGTGCCAGTTGTTAATCCAGACATCGTAACTGGGATTAGTTTAATGGTTGTGTTTGGCTTATTACCAATATCGTTTGGGATTAACACGATGTTAATTGCCCACGTCTTTTTCTCAATTCCATTTGTGGTGCTTTCGGTGTTACCGAAGTTAAAAGAGTTAGATAAAGACCTATTTGATGCAGCTCAAGATTTGGGATGTACATCACTTCAAGCGGTCGTAAAAGTTATTGTTCCCGCTATAAAAACAGGAATTATTACAGGCGCATTAATTGCCTTTACAATGAGTATCGATGATTTTGTTATTAGTTATTTCACAACAGGTAGTGGCGTACAAAATGTAAGTTTGTGGATATATGCCCGGCTGGGTCGTAGAAACTTCTCCCCAGCAGTGTATGCCTATAATACCATTGTGACAGTGGTGACAATTGTCATACTGTTACGTTTAAATTATTATTCAATTAAAAAGAAAATGAGGAGACTAAATCAATGAAAAAATTATCGATTGTTATGGTTGGTTTGTTATTTGTTGTTGTACTATCTGGGTGTCAAAAAAGTGAGAATACACTCTATGTATTAAATTGGGGTGAATACATAGATATGGATTTGGTGGCTGAATTTGAAGACTTACATGATGTAAAAGTAGTCTATGAAGAAGTTGGTAGTAACGAAGAAATGGAAGTTAAAATTAAGTCTGGTGTAACCAATTATGATGTTGCATTTCCAAGTGACTATATGATTGATAAATTGCGCCAACAAAACTTACTCAATGAAATTGATTATACGTTATTAACGGGATTTGATACAGTTAGTTTGTTGCCTGAAGTTGAAGAGTTGTATGAAGATGAAGGCTATGCACAATATTTTGTACCTTATTTCTGGGGAACAGTTGGGATTATGTATAATACCACCATCGTTGATGAAGCTGATTTAACCGGATGGGATATATTGTTCACCAACGATCACGGCTATAAAATGGGAATGTATGATTCAGCACGGGATGCTATTGCGAGTGCGTTACTCTATTTAGATGAAGATGTTAATACAGCAGATGTAACAATTCTTAATAATGCCAAACAAGCATTAATGGATACCAATTATGAACTCTTTGGCGAAGACAACTTAAAAGGGTATGTCCATAGTGGTAACTTAGACTTAGCACTTGTCTATAGTGGTGATTATTTTGATGAAATGTATCAAGCAGAAAGTGACGGAGAAGAGATTACGTTTGCTTACTTTGTACCCGAAACAACCAATGTTTGGATTGATGGATTTGTCATTCCAACAACGAGTGAACATGAGACATT
>JAIPGE010000108.1 GCA_021736285.1 Candidatus Izemoplasma sp. | reverse complement strand
GATAAAATAAAGAAAAGGTGGTGGCAACATGGGTCGAAAAAAATGGTGGGCATTAATTGGTATTGGTCTCTTTATTGTTGTTGTGTTTATATTAGTTAGTAATGTCATTGAAGTTGGAATACGCTTACGCAATGTCCATCAGTATTTAGAGTATACATTTTATGGATTAAGTGGAATTTTATTTTATGTACTAATTTTGAATCCGATTCGAGTTATTTTATTATCGCCAACATTTACTGTTGATGCGATGTTGACTGATTCAAAAGAAAAACATATCATTTACCGCAATGCGGCAAAAGTGTTAATGAAACGTGATATATTAACCGATAAAGAAAAACGTAACTTACAATTATCTCTAAATGATTCGAAAAAGTTACGGGATGCATTACAAGCGACTTTCAAAGGCAGTGTCCATACTAAAACTAGGGAAACAATTGTTGAAAATGCGAAACACGTTTTCATTTCAACCGCATTATCTCAAAACGGGAATTTAGATATGATTAGCACATTAATCATTAATATTAAATTGATTCGTGAAATTGTTGAAATTTCTGGATTTAGACCAAGTTATCCCTATCTTATTAAACTTAGTACACGAGTTCTTGTCGCATCACTCATTGCTGAAGGTATAGAAGAGATGGAGTTATCCGAGGTTTTACCAACGAAATTCACCGAAACAATTACTGACGTACCGTTTTTAAAAACAATTTCAAGTAGTGTTTTAGGTGGGGTTACCAATGCGATGTTAACATGTCGGGTTGGTGTTATCACAGAAAAATATTTATATAATGATAATAAATTATTAGACCGTAAACAAATCAGAAAACAAGCGTATAAAGACACTATCACATTGATGCCAGTAATCATTGGTGATTCACTGAGTTTCTTCCCCAAAAGTATTGCAAAAATCATTGCAAGACCATTCCGTAAAGCCCAAAAAAAAGAGTCGTGATAAACTATGGCAAAACTTAAAAAATTACTGAAGCGACTGATTATCTTTTTGGCAATCATTGGGGCAACGTATGGTGTATACACGTATTTAAGTACACCAGACGGCTTCGTCTCAAAAGAAGAACTTGTGACAAGCTATTTTACTCATTTGGATGATCCAAATGTTTGTGATACGCATTTTAATGCAGAAACCAAAGAAGTTTGTTCTGTGGTCCAAACCACATTATCGGATCAAACAATCGAAATCGTATCTGTGGTTGATCATAGCACCGCAGATTATTCTGAAGTTATCTTGCAAATTGAAGATCATGAAGAAACTTTCTTGGTCCAATTTAAGATAGTTGAAGAGACAGGTTTAAAAGGATATTTTAATGCGAGATATTATCTAATTGACACGATTCAGTAACCCGTACCAATGAAAAGAGGTAAAAATGAAAACAAGAAGATTTGGAAAAACGAACGAAACCATATCGGAAATAGGACTAGGTTGCTGGCAACTTGGTGGAAAATGGGGCGATCCATTTGACCCAGAGTTAGCTGAAAAGACTCTAGAAACAGCAATCCAAGAAGAGATTACAGTGTTTGATACCGCAGATGTTTATCAAGGCGGTGCCAGTGAAAAAGCAATTGGTGAGTATTTAAAAAAACAACCTAAAAAGCCATTTGTTATTACAAAAGTTGGTCGCCAAATTGATCCGCATGTGGCAAGCGGATATAACGAATCTAATTTAAGACAATATATTGACGAGTCACGGGCGCGATTACAAGTAGAAGCACTCGATATGGTATTGTTACACTGCCCACCAACAGAAGTTTATTATCAACCAGATGTTTTTAAAGTGCTAGACACATTAAAAAAAGAAGGTAAAATAAAACACTATGGTGTCAGTGTCGAAAAAATTGAAGAAGGCTTAAAGGCAATGGAATATGATGGCGTTGAAGCAATTGAAATTATTTTTAATATGTTTCGGCATCGTCCCATGGAATTATTCTTTGAACAAGCAAAGAAAAAAGATGTTGGTGTCATTGTTAGGGTGCCCCTTGCAAGTGGCTTGCTAGCAGGTAAACTAACTAAAGACTCTGTGTTTAAAGACGGTGATCATCGTAATTTTAATCGCCACGGAGAAGCATTTGATAAAGGGGAAACCTTTAGTGGTGTCGATTATGAAAAAGGATTGAAAGCGGTAGAAGAACTTAAAACATTATTTAAAACAGATAACTTAGCGCCGATTGCATTGCGTTGGATATTAATGTTTGATGCGGTCAGTCTAGTCATTCCTGGCGCGAGTAAAGAAACCCATATAAAAAGCAATGCCAAAGCCACAGAATTACCACCATTAACACAAAAAGAAATGCAACAAGTAAGAATAATTTATGACACGTATATTAAAAATCCTGTTCATCACTTATGGTAAAACAATAACCACTTCAAGCGAAGTGGTTATTTTTTATAAATGATTAGAGGCACCATCATCTCATCTTGTGTGAGACCAGCATGATGGGCTTTATAGACTTTTTTGTCTGTCAAAGAAAACATTTTATTGCTGGTTGCAATTGCTATATAATCGCCTAAGAAACTATGAATCATTGGATGGGATTTTCCGCTACCAAACAATTTTTCATCTAAAATTTCTTGTTTCGATAACAATAAATAATCGTCTTGATAAGAAGCGTTAAAAACTTTCTCAAAGGTATCTTTTTGACCGTCTTTAATAAAGAAATTTGTCGCTCTTGGTTCAATACTAGTTTTACGTTTTAATAGGCTAACTAATTTTTTATTTTGATAAAGAGGTAGTGACTCTATATCGGTTAGTCCGTGATCAGCTATCCCAATCACAAGTGTATCTTCAGGTAGATTTTGAATAAGTGATGTAAAACTTTGATTCAACTCGTTGATCAAATGATTAACTTCGTCACTGTAAACACCATATTGATGTTCACTCATATCAGGTTCAATCCAATAGACATAAGAGAACGTCTTGTCATGATGGTGGGTATGAAGCAATATGCGTTCAACCTGATTTTCAAATGTTTTAGAGCCATCTTTGGTGACTATTTGGGGCATGAATTCTTGGCAGGTTATATCCGGATTTTTAGTGCTTACTTGATCGACCAAACGATTGTAAGACAAGTATTTGGCACGAAGATTTGAAGGTTGTATATGGCCTGTATAAAAATCTTCATTTTTAAAAACAATTAAGTTGGTATCTTCTTTTTCAAAATACTGAACCCAGCCTAGATGGCCATTTTCAATAGGTGTTTTTCCTGAGATAACAGCGTTTGTTGCGGCGACAGTTGTGGGCGGAAAAACACTGGTGATTTCATCTTGCATATATTGGTATAAGGCATCTTGTTTGGTTAGATGCGCTTTAATAACATTTGTACCAAGCCCATCAAGCAACACATAAACAATGTGGTTATATGGCTTAGATAAATATTGATCAAGAACAGGATGTGTGGGATGATGCGGAGTAATATGATAGTAGTCTAACAACGAATTACTAACATTCAAAATTGAATTGGTGTAATCCGGATAAGTAATTGGATTATTTGACATAATGGTAGAGTAATGTAATGGTTGATGTTATGGCATCAATATGGGTGCGTTCCATTCCGTGTGACGCATGAACACCAGGGCCGATAAGTGCACCTTTGATATCGTTACCGCCGCGCATTGCCGCAGAGACATCACTGCCATAAAACGGATAGATATCAATCGCATGATTAATCTTTTTCTGTTTTGCGATTGAAATCATTGTGTTTGTTAAATCATAATCGTATGGACCACTTGAATCTTTTGGACAGATTGATACATCTTGTTCAGTACATGTTAAATCATCACCAATACACCCCATATCAACCGCGATTAATTCATCAAGTTTAGGAATAAAAGAAGCCCCATGGCCAACTTCTTCATAAGTTGAAATAATAAATTTAAGTGTATATTTTGGTGTTATTTTTTCTTTTTTTAAGAGGTCGATTAAGCCAAAAACACTGGCCACATTAATCTTGTCATCTAAAAATCGTGACTTGATAAACCCACTTTCGGTAATCGTTGTTTTGGGATCAATAAAAATAAAATTACCTACTTCGATACCAAGGTCAAGCACATCTTCTTTTGAGGATACAACCTCATCAATACGGACATACATATTTTCTGGTGTGCGTTCCTTGTTTTTGGCATCTTTGTATACGTGAACGGCGGGAGAAGTTGATAAAAATGTGCCTGTATACGTTTTATTATCCCGTGTTAAAAGGGTACAATATTCACCATCTAATGTCGGCCAAAGTGGACCACCGATAGCAGTAAATTTTATTTTACCATCCGTAGAAATGCTTCTTACCATTGCGCCTAAGGTATCAACGTGAACACTCAAGCCAATTGTTTTCTCTTTTTGACCGGGATAGGTAATAATTAAATTTCCTTTTTTTGTATGCTCATAACTTAAATCATATCGATCAGCTTCTTGTTCAATTCTTGGGATAATATCTTTCGAGTAACCACTCGGACTATGAATCGTTAAAATCTCTTTTGCAAAGTTTAATATATAATCTGTGTTTAATGACATTGCTTTCACCTCTTTAAAAAAATTATAACATACTTACTCAAATAGAAAAACAAAGAAACAGAATTTTGTCATTTAGGTACCATTTTTAGACGATAAGTGCTATAATATAAGTGTTTCATAGACGAATGAAGGATGTGACATAATGCAAATAGTATTTGGTGGAGCATTTAATCCTGTGACCAATGCTCACATTGAGATCTATCATTTTCTCAAACAAGAATTTCCCCAAGCAACTGTTACCTTTTTGCCTGTCAGTAGTGCCTATACAAAAAGCAGCTTAGCAAGCAATTATCATCGCTTAAATATGCTTAGACTTGCTTTAGGACATTACGAGGATGTCACCATTTCAACCTTAGAGATGAATGATTCAGACTTTTTAGGCACTTACCAGTCCTTAATTCGACTGAGTGACTTAGATGATGAAGAAATTTATTTTGTCATGGGCGCAGATAATTTAAAGTATTTAGATCAATGGAAAAACGCTGCCGGACTGTTGTCTGAATTCAAGTTTATTATTCTTGGTCGTGACGGAATC
>JAIPGE010000107.1 GCA_021736285.1 Candidatus Izemoplasma sp. | reverse complement strand
GTACGTTAATATTTGGTGATTGAAGATTATATGAAGAGCCTATTGCCTTAATTGGGCACGATGGGTTCTGTGAGGGGCTTATAAGACTTACCCTCATTAAATAAAGTGAGGTGAAAGTCGAGAATAGTCTACTCGACATGACAATGGATATAATTAAAGATAACAAATTATTAATTGTAGGCGGTCTTGGCGTATTTATTTTTAGTTTTATTGAAAGTATGCGCTTAACTCAATTTACAGATCGTCCAGAAGAACTCAATTTTAGTTTAAGTACGTTTCCAACAATCGTTATTATTATTGTAACAATATTATTTTTAGGTATTTTGGCACGGTATCGCAATCAATTTAGAAGCCATTATAAGATTATTCGGCTAACCTTTTTACCTGTCATGTTTTCATTATCAATCATGGGGTATCTTTTAGGTTTAAATGTTAAACGGATAGTTGGTATAGAACAAAGTATTCATTATGACTATATTTTCCCGGTTGGAATAACGATAGCGATATGTGTCAGTTTGCTTTTTTCGCATCATTATATTGTTAAACGATACTTATCTAGAAATGGACTTATTATCAGTATTACAATTATTTATACACTCTTTTTAATTTTAACGTTACTCTCTTTAGTATCAAGTTTTATTTTACAATTTCCAATAGACTAAAAAAGAGCTGTGGCTCTTTTTTAAATATCAATACTATCTCCAGAATCTAAAATAATAACCTCGGCTTGACTTACTTTGTTTTTAAAGTCTTTTGGGTCGGCTTGAATTAAATCAAAGGTATTATAGTGAATGGGTACAACTTTATTGGGTTTAATAAAATCAACTGCAATAACAGCATCATCAACATCCATAGTGTAATTGCCCCCAATGGGTAAGAAAGCAAGATCAATTAAACTATTTTCAAGTAATTTCATGTCGTAGGTTAAACCTGTATCACCAGCATGATAGATTGTTTTATCAGCAACCTTTAATAAGAACCCACAAGGTGACCCACCATCATAAATCATATCGTTTTCGATATACCCTGACCCATGCAATGCTGGGGTCATTTTAACTGTCCCAAAATCAACAGGAACTCGACCCCCTAGGTGCATTGGATGGATATTCAAAGATTTATCGATACTTTTTAAGATAGATGAAATTTCAAAATTGCAAATAATCACAGCGTTATTTTGTTGTGCAATTTCTACCGCATCCCCAATATGATCACCATGAGCATGGGTAATGAGTACATGAGTGATTCCTACTGTGTCATCATCAGTCTTTTTATAGAGCGGATTATGTTTTAAAAATGGATCAATAATAATCTTATAATCAAGGGCTTCAATTAATACAGCCGCATGTCCTAAAAATGTGCATTTCATGATATCAAATCCTTTCTTAGTCTCTATCTTAAGAATAATTGGAATGTAATGTTTTGTCAATCATCAATAACGTGTATAATATAAGTAACAAGTAATGAGGTGTAAAAGATGAACCAAACCATTATAGATGCAGCGAAAATGCGTAAGTTTGACGCACTAACATTGGAAAACCAACACATTACATCACTTACTTTGATGCAGCGTGTGGGGAAGATAATGGCAGAGTATATGCTCAAACAACAACTTGTCGTACCAGATGACGATATTTTAGTTGTGGCTGGAATCGGTAACAACGGTGGAGACGCATTGGTCATTGCCGATGCACTCTACAACCATGGGATGCATCCCAACATTGTTGTTGTTGGTAATAAAGAAAACCAAAGTGATGAATCTAAAACAATGGTGGACATCGTAACAAAACACAATCAATCTGTGACGTTTATCGAATCAGAGGATGACTTATCGCCTTTAAAAACTTTCTTAGGCACAACATCAATACTAATTGATGGTATATTTGGTATCGGGTTAATTCGTGAAATAACAGGTATATATCACAGCGTTATGACAATGATTAATCAATATGATTCTCATGTCATCAGCATCGATATGCCCTCAGGGATTCATGCTGATAACGGCTTAAAGCAAGGAATTGCTATTCGAGCAAGAGATACGTTGATTGTTCAAACGTTGAAACAAGGCCATATTCTCAATGATGGGTTAATTTACACTGGCCGACACCATATTTTAGACGTTGGTATTTTGGCTGAATATACAGAAGAAGAAACACAATTATTAGACCAAGCATATTACCAACGATTTTTACAAAAACGCAATATGTTATCACATAAATATCACTATGGACATGTCTTAACAATTGGTGGCACAAAAGGGATGATGGGTGCCCCATTATTAACTGCTTATGCCGCAATGCGTTGTGGCTCAGGATTAAGTTCGATACTTTATTTTGACACCGACCAAGCTTTTATTCCATCGTATCCACCAGAACTAATGGTAGATACCTATTCTGGGATTGCTAGTTTAACACCTAAATTAGAGAATAAACAGGCAGTTGTTTTAGGCATGGGGTTACCTAAGGATGACCCCATTCGAAAAGAATCATTAAATCACATTCTAAAAACAGACCTACCACTTGTTGTTGATGCATCAGGGTTAGTGTACCTTAAGGCGCTTATTGACAATTATTCCGAACGTGGTAATATAATCATAACACCACATGTTGGGGAATTTGCTCAGTTTTTAGGGATTCCCCTTGAAGAACTCAAACAAAATCTTGTGCTGTATGCTAAAAATGTTGCCCATAAATATCATTTGACAGTTGTTTTAAAAGGACCTGTTACAATCATTACTAATGATACATATACGTATTTTAGTCAATTTGCAAATCCAGGAATGGCAACAGCTGGTAGTGGAGATGTCTTAGCAGGCATGATTTGCAGTTTTTTAGGACAGGGACATTCCCCTTTAGAGGCTTCAATTTTAGGCGTTAGTGTTCATTCACATGCTGGAAATAGTGCCAAACAACGATATGGTGAAGCATCACTCATCGCAACAGATATCATTGATGCAATTCACGATATTATAAAGGACTGATGACGTGGAAATTACAAAAGAAATTGCCTTAAGATATAGTGATACAGATCAAATGGGTGTCATCTATCATGCCAATTATGTTACCTTTTTTGAACAAGGTAGAACCGCTTATTTTAAAGCGATTGGTATCGATTATAATAGCATTGAAAAAGAAGGGATTATCTTTCCTGTCCATGATATTCATATTACATATCATAACGCAACACGACTTGATGAGAGAATCTATGTAAGCACAAAAATAAAACAAACCAACCCGGTTAAAATAATATTTGAGCATACCATAAAAAATCATCAAAACGAGATAAAAGCTAAAGGTAAATCTGTTATCGTATGTGTTGATAAAAACACATTTAAAATACAAAAAATACCCAACGTATTACCCCATCTTATTGAAAGGATGAAAAAAAATGGAGTATAAGAAAACCAAACGGTTTGATAAAAAAATTAGTCGAATCGGATTTGGCGCCTGGCAACTTGGGAACACCAAAGAATTTACTAAAATGACAATTAACGAGGGTGTAAAACTTGTTAAGGATGCACGCGCTAAAGGAATTACTTTTTTTGATACAGCACCGAATTATGGTGGTGGAAGAAGTGAAGAAATCCTCGGAATTGCTTTAAAAGATGATGTTGAAGAAGTCCATATCAATACCAAAGTGGGTCATAGTCCTCAAGACGAATTCGAGTTCTCATTAGAAGACATAACAGCTTCAATTAAACGCAGTTTAAACGTATTAAATCGTGATTACATTGATAGTGTTATCTTACATAGCCCAGGGATGGATATTTTACAAGGCGATGCCCATTATAAACATTTTGAGATGCTAAAAAAACAAGGCTTAATTAAAGGCTATGGTGTTAGTATCGATACCCTTGAAGAATTAAAAGTCGTACTCGACAAAGCGGATGTTGACGTAATTGAAATTATGTACAACATATTTCATCAAGGACCAAGTGCATTATTTGATGAAGTTAACGCAAGAGATATTTTACTGATTATTAAAGTACCACTAGATTCAGGATGGTTAACGGGTAAATATCATGCACAATCTACATTTACAGGTATTCGCTCACGATGGACCAAAGACGATATCACTCGTCGTGCTGAATTGGTTAGAGACGTTAAAGAAATTGTTGGTGATGAGAACCTCGTTTCTTATGCACTTGCTTTTATTCTTAAACAAGATGCCGTCACAACAGTCATTCCAGGAATTAGAAATCACGATCAATTAGATGGAAATATTGACGCCTTAACCCAAACACTAACCCCAAAACAATTAGAGGCATTAACAACATTATATGAAACAAAAATCAAACCAAATCCATTGCCATGGTAAGCGACCAATCGGTCGCTTTTTTCTTAAGTAGACACAATAACTTTAACGAATTAAAGCGCTAAAACAAGCGCTCAAAAGAATAAAAACCCTTTCATTTTAATCGTAGATAAGCTATACTAAAAGTACACATAAAAGAGGGTGAAAATATGGTTGTATTAAATGGCGGCGGACTCGATTTAGAGTCATTTATTGAAGTTGCTCGTTTTAAAAAACATGTGGCAATTGGTCAGGAACATCAAAAGAAAGTGCAAAAAGCACGAGATTTTGTTGAGGACATTGTTAAGCAAAATAAAACAGTATATGGTATTAATACAGGATTTGGTAAATTAAGTGATACACTAATTGGCGCAAGTGACGTTAGTTTATTACAAGAAAACTTATTAAAAAGTCATGCTTGTACTGTCGGAGATCCTTTAACAGATGAAATTGTTCGGGGGATGATGCTTTTGCGAGTCAATGCCTTAATTCGTGGATACAGTGGTATTCGACTCGCAGTCTTAGAAAAACTTGTTGAACTGTTAAATAAAGATGTTA
This sequence comes from Candidatus Izemoplasma sp., assembly GCA_021736285.1. GTDB lineage: Bacteria > Bacillota_I > Bacilli_A > Izemoplasmatales > Izemoplasmataceae > JAIPGF01. The sequence continues at coordinate 223 of JAIPGE010000107.1, read as the reverse complement.
TACCACTTGTCTTTAATAAAGGAAGTTTAGGCGCAAGTGGTGATTTAGCACCGTTATCAAGTATGAGTTTACCCTTAATTGGATTAGGAGAATGTTTCTATCAAGGACAACGGATGACAACCAAAGAAGCATTTATAAAGGCAGACATAAAGGCTATTCCAAAATTACTTGCCAAAGAAGGTTTGGCATTAATTAATGGCACACAAGCAATGACAAGTATGGC